>CAMORQ010000191.1 GCA_946623915.1 uncultured Coriobacteriaceae bacterium
AGCATAAAGACGAGGCGCATTATGCTGGGAGCCATTTGGCCTGACCCCTTTGGCAGACCCCTTTGGCAGGAAGCCATTTGGCCTGACCCCTTTGGCGCGCATCGGGAGCCATTTGGCCTGACCCCTTTGGCACCGCGCTATGTGAAATGAGGACGGAGGAATTTCACGCTTTGGCGTTTTTTGCGTGCGATTTCCTCTCGTTTTATTTGGGAAGGTCGTCGAAGAAATCGTCGATTATCTCTATGCTGTCTACACCGTTTTCGGCGCACAGATCGAGCAGCTTTTGATCGGTGAAAAAGAGCGTGGCACCGGTGCGGCGGGCGAGGACGAAATAGAACATGTCGTAGACCGAACGATCCAAGCTCGCAGCCTCCCTGAACGCTTCATGTTGTAATTCCTCGGTCGCGTGAAATCGGTCTACAAGGCCGAGTGCATCGTCGTAGCAAGCTTGGGTGTCTTCGTCCGAGAGTTGCTCTGTCCGCTTGAGTTTGCGTACCACGCTGGCCGCCTCCGCGCCGAACAGGCTGCAGCTAATATCTTCTTCGTTGTCTGAAATCATGTCTCGCAGCCCCAGGCCATTTTCCGTTTGTCGCGCCATTTCGATGGCGGCTGAAGCATCGAGAACGATCATTTCATTTTCTCTTCTCGGATTTGGGCGAGAATGACGTTGGCTCGGGGAGCAGTCTCTGTAATCGGAATCGGTTTGCGGGATTCGATGCGTGCAAACAGCTTGCGCCTGCGCTCCCTGATGGCTGGGTCGCCGTCGCGGTTGTAGACGATGATTCGCTTTCCGCCCGGGACCTTCGCTGCCTCGAGCATGCCGTTGTCGTAGGCGTCTAGGAAACCTTCCAGAATGGTGAGCACCTGGTTTGAAATGCTCCAGTTGTTGTTCTTCGCCAATGTGCGCAATCGTTCGTACACGTTTTCGGGGCAGCCCTTAACCTGCAGCGGTGGCATAGCAGTTCCTTCTGTCGCTCTGTCGAAGGGTTCTATTAAAAAATGTAGCATGCAATATGCATGAAGCTACTAGCTAATAAACATGTAAATAGAATGCTGCCCGATTCGCCCATAGCGACGAAACGAGAAGAACACCATCCTGTGTAGTGGTTCGAAGGAGATAAGGGGCCTAAACCAATGGGTTCATGATGAGTTTCGATCATGAAACAAGCGACCTGTCGCCTTGCCTACGGTCGTCATCTCTCAACGGTGCCAAATGGTCTGGTACTCGGTAAGTGGATAGGGACGGAGTAATGTATCGCATGAGTCTGCTGGAAAAATAACATTGTCCCTTTCCACTAATAGGTCGATTACGCTATACTTGGCATTCTTACGGAGGCTATATTGAAAGGGCGGGCGTGCGAACAGCGCGGATGGAGAGCTCGGCGAACCTCTACCGGGTGGCGGTGCGCGCGGTGCCTAAGCGCGTCCTATTCCAAGACGGCGACGATAAAACCCGCTTTCTGAATCTGCTGAAATCCCAGTTTGCAGGCACGGTGGAGGTGCTTGCCTGGTGTCTGACCGATCGCTGCGTGCAGATGGTGCTATGGGGTGGCTCATCAGCGCTTTCGCATAGCCTGCAGCAGGCGCTCGCAATGTATGCGCGCGAAATCAACAAAGCCCGCGGCGAGTCGGGCCGGCTCTACCAGGACCGCTTCTTCAGCGAGCCGCTCGAAACGGACGATCAGCTGCTGGCGGCTGTGTGCGCAGTGCACCTGTTTCCCCAGACGGTAGGCGAATCGACGGAACTCAAATACGGATGGAGCAGCTATCGCGAGTACTTGGGTGCTCCCGAGCTGTGCAACACGGTGCCCGTACTGGGTGCGGCGGGCGGTAGGAGCGCATTCCGCAGGATGCATCGCAACACCGAAACGCCAGCGGCCGCCCACGTGCCTAAAGCCCGCGTGCACCTTTCGGACGAAGATGCGAAAGCTCAGGTAGAGAGCGTGTTTGGCCCGAATGCGCATGAAACCGCCAAACAGCTGCCCAAGCCCGAGCGCAACGAGCGTCTGCGCGCTTTGAAAGCTGCGGGCCTCAGCGCCCGACAGATCACCCAGTTCACTGGCATCGGTCGTGGCGTGATTGAAAAGCTCTAACCCCGGCACCCGCAACGGCAGTGGCACCCTGGCGTGAAAGGGGGCGCGCGCACGTGAAAGGGACGGATGGATTTCACACATGAAAGGGGACGCACGTGAAAGGGGACGGAGGGATTTCACGAAATGATGGGGTATTTAAGCAACCTCGAACCTGCGAAGGGTCTCGGCGCTGCATATGACAATACAATGGCTCCATCGACGCACGTGAAAGGGGACGGAGGGGTTTCACGAAATGATGGGGTATTTAAGCAACCTCGAACCTGCGAAGGGTCTCGGCGCTGCATATGACAATACAATGGCTCCATCAACCATTTGCCTGCTTTGATAATGGGTGAATTATGCGAACTGCAAGAAGACTTAGCGAAGCAAACATGTATCACGTGATGGCACGTGGCGTGGGAAGCCAGATCATCTTCGAAGACAGCCCCGACCGCACTATGTTCATCGGACTTATGGAACGTGAGTTGGCCAACGAGGGGGATCTGCTTGCATGGTGCCTCATGGACAATCATTTTCACATTTTGGTGGAGCTGGACATGGCCAGCCTTTCCGCGGCCATGAGGAGGATGCTTTCCGCTTATGCAACATATTTCAATATGAGATACGGCCGAACAGGTCATCTCTTCCAGGATAGGTTTGCTAGCGAGCCGATAGACTCCGACGAGTATCTGCTGGCTGTCGTCCGCTACATTCACCGCAATCCTGTCAAGGCAGGCATAAGCAAAACGTGCAATTATCGCTGGAGCAGCTATGGAGCTTACGTTTCGGGCAACGGGACGTGCTCCACGAAGCGAGTTCTAGAGATGTTGGGGTCCGCTGACGAGTTCGTTCGGTTTCATTCGTCAGAGGGGCAAGAAAAGTGCCTCGACATACTACCTACCCGCAGTCGAGTTGACGAAAACACAGCACTGGAAATCGCGCAGAAAGTGCTCGGCCAAAACCCCGCCGCATGTGCGGCTGCGCTTGACCGGGCCGAGCGGGATAGGGCGATTCGCGAACTGAGGGACTCTGGTTTAACGATCAAGCAAATTCAGAGGCTTACGGGACTCGGACGCGGGGTTATCCAACGCGCGTGAAATCCCTCCGTCCCGCGTGAAATCCCTCCGTCCCCCTTCACGAATCCCTCCGTCCCCCTTCACGTGCGGCGGGAGGCGTTTCTGCAGGTATCTTGCTTGAAGAAGCCATCTTCCTAGAGTATCATTTATCTGTTGTGCAGTTTCTGCTGGCGTTAGCATACGCGAAAGCAGGGGACTATCGAGCTATTCGCTCGTGTGGATCGCACGACCGCATGGCAACCACGTGCTTAACCGGACTACAGGGGACAGAAGGGCATGACCGACAATACGGCATATATAAGCAACGACGGGCGCTATACCGTGTTTCGCTTTGGCGACCAGCGCTTGAAGTTCATTGCGCCGTATTCGCTAGAGCGCTACGACAGCGTGAAGGCATGGGACAACGGGTATCTGGTCGTCATGGCCAAGTACGTCCACGATACCCAGCCTGTCGAAGAGTATATCGACCTCGTGCCCATTATAGACAACCTGCGCATGGACGCACCAGGGTTCTTAGGACCCATTAAGCGGGTGGAGGTGGCGCATGACTAGCATCGAGCACATTGCGAGCCGAGCCGATGTCATTATCAACGGGTATGCAGTTTCTGCGTGCCCTGAAGGCTATCGCGTCGACAACCTGAACAACGGTGTTGGCGCCGCGGTGTTCCAGAAGGACGGTACCCTCATTGAAACCAACATGGACGACATCGAGCTCCAAATAGCAGTTGGATATATGCGCAATGCGCAGAAATACATGATGGCCTAGCTATGCCGAAATACTACGCATACAAAGTGGCCGGTTATTTCCTGTACTTCACGTCGAAGTGCATTATCGAAGCTATGCATGCTCATGCTAGCGATATAAAGTTGACCGAACGCGGCTCGGCGAAATTCTTTGTGAAAGAGGATGGCGGCACGGTCGTGCAAGATCAGGGTGTGCTCAACGACCGCGAGGTGCGCAAGATCCAGGAGTTCATCAAGGAGCACTACAAAGAAATGTATTTGCTCTGGCAGCAATACAGCGAAGAAGGCTTTTATGGGGCAGACGGCCAAAGCGTCCGCGCTAACCAGCAGGAACCACGTGCTTAAACGGATTACAGGAGACACCATGAGCACTAAAGAGACGAAGACAACGGCAAACGCAAGTGCACGCGGTACGCATGCCGCGGCCGACACCGGCTCGCGTGCCAAGAAGCGCGGGGTGCTGGGTGCGGTGGCCGCAGTGGCCATGGCGGCGGTGCTGGCGGCGGGGACGGTGCTTTCGCCCCTTGCAGCTTTTGCTGCGGCAGAGCACGTTACCGGCAGTGGCGGCGTTGTCGGCGCTGGTGCAACTACGAACACGTTCGCCCAGGATATGAACCTGCAGACGATCTACCTGGATCGCTCTATTCTTACATCAGGTCAGTACTATCCAACCATAACCGGCAGCAATGTATACTCACCGGGCTCTGCGGAAGTCAGGATAAGAGCGGACAAGGTAAAGGCGACGGGTGTTACCACCTTTGAAAACGAATCCTGGTCGTATACCTTCCCGAATGCCGCGATAGACGCCGACAACAACAAGCACGACGTAATGATTACCTACACGCTGGATAAAATCTACACGGGAACCAACGGATATGCAGATACAAGCACTGCGACATATGGC
>CAMORQ010000192.1 GCA_946623915.1 uncultured Coriobacteriaceae bacterium
GAAGAAGGATCCGGTCAAGCACGACCCCCATCACGCCGACCCCCGTGCACGCTCGCGCCGACGAATGTGACAAATCACCCGACCCCGTTACACGACGCGTCATGCCTGGGCGTACAATATGCGCATGCCCAAGATTGTGAAAAGAATTGTGCTGCTCGTGGTTTTCGTTGCGATCGTGGTGATGGTGGGACCCAACGCCATCATGTACGTTAGCCAGCGTCCAAACTTTCGTACGGTCGAGCAGCTTGCCGAAAAGGCGCTTGTGCTCGACGAGGATTTGCCCGCCGATGCAGGTGCCGGAGAGCAGCGCGTGGCGGAAACGTACGATTGCATCATGGTGCTGGGCGCAGCAGTGCAGCCTGACGGCATGCCGTCGACCATCCTGGCCGACCGTATTCAAGTAGCGGTCGATTTGTACAATGCGGGTGTGGCGCCGAAAATCCTGATGAGTGGCGATAACCAGTCGGACCGCGAAACATACGACGAGGTGTACAACATGAAGCGCTATGCGGTCGAGGAGTTGGGTGTGCCAAGCGAGGACGTGTTCTGCGATCATGCCGGCGTGAACACCTACGACAGCGCCTACCGTTCCTATCACGTGTTCGGGTCCAAGCGCACGGTTGTGGTTACCCAAAGCTACCACCTCTATCGTGCGCTGTTCGACGTGCGCAGTTTTCACGTGGAGGCTGTTGGCGTGTCCGCCGACCTGCACCAATACATGAACCAGCGCGAATACAGCGCGCGGGAGTTTGCGGCTCGCGTGGCCGATATGTGGAAAGTCATCCGCAACGCCGATGCTACCTATCTCAGCGAGCCCGTGTCTCTCGATCAGTCCGGCGACGTGACAAGCTGGCAATACTAGGTTCCGCCGTCCTGACGGACGGTGCACCGGCATGTCGGACCTGACATGCTGCTGTGTCGCATGGCGGGGCGACGGTGTGGCATAATTGAGCGGTCGAAAGGATGGTCATGTACAACGAATCGATGTTGCAGATGGGGCGGGAGCCGTCCGTCATCCGAGAGCTGTTCGCCTACGGGGCGGCTCGCAAGGCCGAAATCGGAGAAGACAAGGTGTTCGATTTCAGCATCGGCAACCCCAGCGTACCCGCGCCGGCTTCGGTTGCCCGAGCGCTGGAAGAATTGTCACACATGCCCCCTGAAAAGGTGCACGCCTACACGCAGTCGGCGGGTGACCCTGCCGTTCGCGATGCTATTGCGCAGAACTTGAACAAGCGTTTCGGCACGGAATACACGGCTGCCAACCTCTACATGACATGCGGTGCAGCTGCGTCGCTTTCCATCAGCATCAAGGCGTTGCTTGAAGGCAATGAAGAAGTTGCGGTGGTCACGCCGTTCTTTCCGGAGTATCGCACGTGGATCGAATCGCACGGTGGCACGCTCGTGAAGGTCCTCGCGCGCGAATCCGATTTCCAGATCGACCTCGATGCCATGGAAGCTGCGGTCGGCCCGCGCACGAAAGCTGTGGTTATCAACAGCCCGAACAATCCGGTGGGCACGGTCTACTCGCGCGAAAACCTGGAAGGCCTCGCGCGCATCCTCGAACGCAAGCAGGCTGAATACGGCACCACCATCTTCCTTATCTCTGACGAGCCGTATCGCGAACTGGTCTACGGCGGCACAGAGGTGCCCTGGGTGCCCGATATCTACGCGAACACGATTGTGTGCTATTCCTGGTCGAAAAGCCTTTCGCTTCCGGGGGAGCGCATCGGTTACATCCTCGTGCCGCCGACGGTCGCCGATTGGGAAAACGTGTTTTTCGCCATAGCGGGAGCGGGTCGAGCGCTCGGGTTCGTGTGTGCGCCTGCCGCATTCCAGCAGGTCATCGCCCGCTGCGTGGACGAGCCGGCCGATATAGCCGCCTACGAGAGCAACCGGGTTTTGCTGGCGAGCATGCTCGACGAGCTGGGCTACGAGTACATCCAACCGCAGGGAGCGTTCTACCTATGGATTCGCTCGCTCGAACCCGATGCCAAGGCGTTTTCCGAGCGTGCCAAATCCTTTGAGCTGCTGTTGGTGGCATCCGACAGCTTCGGCGTCGAAGGTTGGGCGCGGCTGGGGTACTGCATTTCACCTGACACCATCGTGAATTCGCGCGACGCGTTCGCCGCACTTAAAGCTTCATACGCCTAGAGCGGCGCATGCGCCATAGCAAACGCGGGACTTGCTTGCACTACCGTGTGGGGCGGTTATCCCAGTACAGGTTATCGAAGTCCTCTAGATAGGTGCTTACGCCGCTAGCGCCGACGTCGCGTCGAAGCGGTTCGAGGATTTCGTCTTGATGGTCGTAGGGAGTGCTGTATTTCAGCGAGATATCCCAGGATTCCACAAGCACGGCAATGCGTTGGAGCTGGTCGTTTTGCAAGCGCGCGATAAGCTGGGCGTCGTCGTAGAGCGAAGACGCTGGTCCGATGCCGAGCGATTTCAAATCGCGCATGTCCTGCTCGATTTCCCCCTTGAGCGTCGTGGCTATGGTCGCAGCTGCGCTTCGTTGGTTTTTGTCGGATGACAAATAGAGGCTGTTGTAGGTCTGGATGCACGATGCGATGCGCTCGTTGTAGGACTGCAGGTTGTCGTAATGGCGCAGGAGCTGCTCGAATGCGACATCTTCGTCGACAGAGGCGTACGTGTCGGATACGCCGGCGACGCCGGATGCGCCACTCGCACGCACGGTGCTCGCTTCAGGAACGGCGCTTTCGCCGCTCGAATCGCTGGTGGAAGAAGACGTGCCGAAATCGGGGAGACCGTTGCGCAGCAAGGGGGCGGCGAACAGCCCGATGCATGCAGCGGCGAGCATGACAGCCACAACGCCGGTCGCAAGCTTGGCGGCACCGCTCATGCGCTCGGGTTCCAGTTCGTAAGCGCGGTATTCGCCGGCGGTCTGCGGGGTGACTATAGGTGGGAGCGGGTCGTGCGCGCCTGACGTGTCGGCCGGCGGTTTTGACGGCGAAGCATTGGGGTCGATGACGAACACGTCGAATCCCGACAGATCGGCATAGGTTGAAAAATCTTCGGAGTTGCTTTCGGATGATGTGGGTTCGGAATCGCTTTCGACAGCGGATGAATCCGCACCGGCGGATGAGGCACCGGAGAGCGCCGCATCATGCAGGTCGCTATCGGCGGCAGGAACAGCTTCACCGCACGCAACGCAATGCGTCGCATGCTCATCCAGCTTTTCGCCGCAATTGATGCAGTAATTGACCGCCATGATTTTGCGCGCTTCTCCTACGTTAAAATTCTGCGTTTACATGGTGTGATAATGGCTAGGCCCATAATACCCGACTTGGAGCGGGTATGTGTGGAAAAATATGACGCTATAATCGATTGATACAAGAATTACCGGATGCGGAGTCCAAGGGGCAGGGCTGGAGGAAGAGGGCCGATGGTGCGCGAAGAAAAACACGTGGGAATTGCGGCGGCGGCGGCACGGGATGCCGCGGAAAAAGAGGGCGGTGGGGCGCACGGCGAATCGACCATTGCCGTTGTCGCTGCAGTTGTTGCAAACATCGCCGTAGGCATCGTGAAATTCATCGCGTCGGCCATATCGGGTTCATCGGCCATGTTCTCCGAAGGTGTGCACTCCATCGTAGATTCGGGCAACGGCTTGCTCGTGCTGCTGGGCATCCACCGCTCGAAGAAGCCGGCCGATTCCACCCACCCGTTCGGCTACGGCAAAGAATTGTATTTTTGGACGCTTGTGGTGTCCATCCTCATTTTTGCGCTCGGCGGCGGCGTCTCCCTGTGGGAAGGCGTGCAGGCGCTGCGCTCGGTCGGCCCCGACACGAAACTGGGCGACCCGACCATGGCCTACATCGTGCTCATACTGGCGCTGATTATCGAAGGCGTGTCGCTTTCGGTTGCGCTGAAGCAGTTCAACGCCGCGCGCGGCACCACGCGCCCGATGCGGTTCATCAAGGAAGCGAAGGATCCGTCGTTGTACACGGTGGTGCTTGAAGACACGGCCGCCGAGCCTGGCTTGCTCATTGCATTGGCGGGCCTGTTCTTTGGCCATTTGTTCAACAATCCCTATTTCGACGGCATTGCTGCGGTGCTGATCGGCTTGCTGCTGGCTGGCGTTGCCATCATTCTGCTGCGCGAAACAAAGGGCCTGCTCATCGGCGAAGGCATGCACCGCGACGAACTGCAGGAGATCCAAGGTATCGTCGAAGCGGACGAAGTGGTAGAGCGCTGCGGTCGCATCCTGACCATGTACATGGGCCCGAAAAACCTAGTGGTCAACATAGATGCAAGCTTCAAAACGGATTGCACCGCCGAGCAGGTGCTGAGCGCCGTTGACCGCATAGAGCAAGGGATTAAGCGTCGTTTCCCCCAGGCGGCGAATGTCTTTATTGAGGCCGAAGGACTCAAGGAAGTTACGGCCCAACACGATGCGTTCGAGTCTTTGGGCGAAGGCCTGGCTTTCGCCGAGCGCGAAGTCGCCGAAGACCGAATGTGACGTTTCGCTTTCGGAAGCGGCGGCGTTGTCGAAGCTTGAGGGCTGCTGCGGTGCCCGTGTGAGACAATAGCGCTATGGAACTAGTTTGCCCAATATCTGCGCGGTGCGGCGGTTGCAGTCGGCTCGGCGTGCCCTACGAACAACAGTTGGCCGAAAAGCAACGGCGTATCGAGGAGTTGTTTTCTCCGCTTCTCGGTGGGGACGCCGCGCAAAAGACCCATCCCATTCTCGGCATGGACGACCCGCGGCGCTACCGCACGAAAATCGTTTCGCCCTTCGCACCTGCAAAGCGCAAGAAAAGCATTC
>CAMORQ010000193.1 GCA_946623915.1 uncultured Coriobacteriaceae bacterium
CCGTCGGCTTCGTGGCCACCATGATGAGAAGCGCGCCAATGAACAGGGCGAGCGTGCAATACAATGGCGTCATGGCCGAACCGAAATTATCGACGGGGAACAGCGCTTCGCGCTGCACTTTAACGGGTGTCGAAAGCGCCGTCGCGATGCCCTCGGCATCGTTTGCCAGCAGCGCCCGTAGCGTTTCGGCGTCACCCGAGGCCAATGCGGTGTCCACACTGTCAGCGAGGCGGGTCATGTCTTGGGATGCTGAACGCAGGCGCTTGCATGCAGCATCCACTTTCGACGTGACGTCTGCAAGCGACGTTTTCGCTCCTTCTGCCATGCCTGTCAGGTCTCCGCCGGCCGATGCAAGGCCGGCGGACACTTCGCCGAAGTCGGACGCGAGTGTCTCCAGGTCGGATCGCAGCGTCGCGATTCCAGGCGCCAGGCTCTGCTCGAAGCCGGCAGCTGCCGACTCGAGGGAGGCCCTTGCCTGCGCGACGGCTTGCCTAAGCGCATCGGCGTTCTGCTGCGCATCGGGCCCTGCCGCCTCGAGATTGCCGGTAGCGTCTGACATGTTGGCGCTCGCTTTCTGCAGCGCATCCATGGTCTTGTCGAGCACGGAGATGGCTTCGTCAAGCACGGCGGTTCGCTCGAGCGTGACCTCCACGTGCGAGCTGATTTCCACTCCGCTCGCCCCGTTGGAAATCATGCTGCCGCGTTCGAGTTCGGCACCGTTTTTAAGTTCGTCGCGCAAGGCCGAGCATCGGTCGCGTAGCGAGCCGAGCGCACTTGCCTTTTCGCCGATGTCGGACGTGGCGGTGCGCAGCACAGCTGCAATGTCCGAAGCGTTCGATGACGCGCTCCCTAGCAGCGATTCGGCTTTGGCCTCGAGGTCTGCCAGGGCGTTTTTGCCGCGTTCGATTGGCTCGGAAAGCGAATCGATGGACGCCCCTAGATCGGCGGCCAGGGCGCGGATGGCCTGTTTGTTCCCATCGATTCCCGAAGCGGCGTTTTCGACTCTCGTGCGCGCGGATTCGACGAACCCCGCCGTACTGGTCAGGAGGCTCGATGCTTCCGTGCCGAGGGTGGGATACAGGCCAAGCACATCGGCGGCCTGGTCCAAGCGCGAAGACGCTGCGCGCATCCGGTCCGTCAAGTTTCCGATAGCCCCGCGCACGTCGTTGTCCTCGGTGTAGTTGGCGAGGCTTTTCGCCAGCGCGGCCGCGATTTCGGAGACGGCATCCGCAAACGCAGCGTTCACTTGATAGGAAAGCGCGTCGGCCCCGGCACCAGTGATGTTGGGCGAAATGGCGTTCTTCTTCTCGTTCACGTAGTACGTGATGTCGGCCGAAGTCGAATTCTCTTCGTAGAACGTCAGCATCTTTCCGCTGAAGTCCTTCGGGATGACAAGCGCTGCATAGTACTTGCCCGACATGGTCCCTTCGGTCGCGTCGTCTGCGTCCGTGAAAATCCAGTTGATCTGCTTGTTCGTCCGCAGAGCGGACAGCACCTTTTCTCCCACATTCACTTCGAGGGGAATAAGGTCGCTCGTGTATCCTTCATCTTCGTTTGTCACGGCTACCGATAGGTTTCCCGTGTTGTCGAAGACGTTCCAGCAGGCCAGGATGTTGTACCACGCGAACAACGACGGCAGCACGACAAGGCCCACCGTGATGATGGCGCACATGACGTTCCTGAACAGATTGGAGACGTCGCAGCGGAAGATGGCCCATGCGTTACGCATCTGCATCTCCTTCCGCGCGCGGTTCGGGCGCATCGTCAGCGGGCACCAACCTGTTTCGCCCGAAGAAGAGTCCTACAGCACTCTCATATGTCACATGCTCCAGGTCGAGTTGGCGCTCGAAACCAGCGCGCAGCGACTCGACCACCAGTACGAAGACGAGCAGCGCGACGAGCCAGATTACAAAAACGGTAAGAAGCACCACCTTTTCGGCTGCGTCGAGCGCGAGCATGAACGCAAGCGCTACGGTAACGCCGATCGCGAGTGCTATGGATGCCCGGATGAAAATCGGGTACAGCTTGTTGAACCGGGCGTAGCGGCGCTCCAGGTTCTCGCGAAAGCCTTCTTTGTCTGCCAACGCACTTATCACGTGCGAGAGGCGGTAGGGGCGTTCGGGGACAGCGGCCTCCTCGCCGTTGTACAAATCGCCTTCGCGGATTTGACGTGCCGCCAAACGGGTGACGTTGGACATGGCGGGGCCAAGTACCACTCCCAAGACGAGCATGCTGGCAAACATCGCGGCCAACACTGCCAAATCGCGCACGAAATAGCTCCCGTAGAACCCGCCAATGGCTTCGCGTAGGGCGTCGATTCCGTACGAGAACGGCAGGACGGGGTATATCGCCTGGAAGAACCCATCGGTCAGCTCAAGTGGGTACAATCCCGACCCTCCTGGAATCTGAGCGAAAACCAGGACAATGCACAGGGCCTTGCCGATATGCTGGAAAACCGTGGAAAGGGCGTAAATGATGCTCAGGTACGCGAGCGCGGCTGCGGCGGCCGCTAGGAAAACGCTGGCACGTTTGCGACCTGCACGCCCAATGCAAGCACGCCTGCGCAGCAGATAATCGCCTGGACGACGGCGATTCCCGCAAACAGTGCGAAGCGCGAAAGGTATCGCTGCCCGAACGTGAGCTTCTTGATCCCTTCGTCGTCGACTTCGGTTTTGAAGATGATGATGAGCATGAACGCGCCGATCCGCAACGTCAGGTTCATGAACAACGGTGCCATTGCCGTTCCGTACGAGTTCGGATGGTACATCTGCACCGTCTTGAGCTCCGTGGGCGAGCCCATGAACTCGCCGATGCTGCCAGCGTCGAGCGACCCGCCTTCCACCAGCTCCACGATGGCGTCTGACTGCGCGAGGAAGCGGACGTCTGACACGATGGAGGTGACGTCGGACTGCAGGCTGCTGGCAAGAGAGTCCGTTTGCCCCAAAGCGTCGTTGCAGTTGGTCAGCAAGTCGGCGAGCTGGCGCAGGCTTTCCTGCGCCTCTGCAATCGTCGCTTCGAGGTCGGTCGCTGCAGCGGAAAGCACGGAGCTTGCCGAGTCGACCTGCGAGACGACCGATGTGATCGCAGGTGCGGTCGATCCGAGCAGGCCCCCCGAGTAGCTTGCCAGCGTATCGGACACCTGACTGGACGCGTCGTCAAGGGATGTGGAGGCATCCGAGACCACTTGGGTTGCTTCTTCGATGCTTATGCCGATGCCGGACACCGAATCGACGGCTGACCGAAGATCCGCCTCCCGCTCTGCAAAAGTTTCTGCGGCGTTTTGGATGCCCGTTTTCACCGAACTAGAGTCGGGCAACGCCGCCACGACGGCCTGCAAGTTCTGCGGAACGCTCGAAAGCGCTTCGACAAACGGTTGGATACGTCCGATTCCCAAATCGACAAGGGAACGGGCCGTCCCCGCCTTCGAAAGAAGGTCGTCTGCGGTGGTTCCGGCCCGTGCTATGACCTGAGTCAATTCCGCGGAGACGCTCGAGAAGGATTCCGTTGCAGATGTCGATGCCTGGGCCAAGGCGTCTTGCACCGCGGATGCTTCCCTCGCGACATCGTCTGCGAGTGTCTTCGCATCGATGGCCAGGCTCTTTGCACTTTCAAGGGAAGTGATCGCTGATTGCGCCTTGCCCTTTGCGCTTTCAAGGGCGGTTTGCGCGTCGGCAAGCTTCGAGCGAACGTCCGAGATGGCTGTTGTCGCTGCGTCCAAGTTCGTCGCTGCTTTCTCCCGCGCGGCTTCCTCGCTGGTTTCTGCGTCTTTCATCCGCGCATCTGCCGTCCGCGCCGCTGCTTCGCCCACCGTGGACACGAACATCGAGTTGATGGTCTGGTCGAGCGTCGATGCGGCGGTATCGGTGACCTTCGGGCTTACGGGACCGAGTTTTTCGTTGGTGTAGTAGACGATTTGCGGTTGCTTCAGTCGACCGCTTGCAGGTGAGGTCAAACTTTCTGAGAAATCGTCGGGAATCACGTATACGGCGAAGACCTTTCCGGACCTTAAGTCGGTCATCGCCTCGTTGAAACCCTGTTCGATGAAATTCAGGCGATCGTTCGCACGCAGTTCCTCGGCCACCTTGTCGCCTACGTTGATGGGTCCGGTGAGCTCAGTTTCCGACCCGGCATCCTGGTTCACGATGCTGACGGCTAGGTTTCCGGTCGCATCGTAGGGGTTCCAAAACGCCACTACGTTGTACTATGTGTAGAGGGAAGGCAGCACCATAAGGGCCGCCACCACAATCAGCGCCGCAGACGCTTTCAGCAGGCGCAACGTGTCACGCTTGAGTTATGCGCAGTACGTTTCTCATGCTATCGTCAAATCAGTCGTCGTCCGGCTTTCACGCATCCCGAAATCTATCGTATGCCATCTAGTCGCGTGGTGCTGTTTGCCCCGGCAAGCGCCCTTGGCGTCCGGCCTACTTGTGCAAACGGGCTTCGAGTGCTTCGTTTATCGCCTTCAGGGCCTGGATGCGCGCGTAGTATTTGCTGTCGCTTTCCAGCACGGTCCACGGCGCATGCGTTGTGGACGTCAGGCGGAACATGTCGTCGACGGCTTGCTTGTACAGCGGGTACTTGTCGCGGTTGCGCCAGTCCTCGTCGGTTATTTTCCACACCTTCACCGGGTCGGCGGCGCGCGCCTCGAAGCGGCGCAGCTGCTCGTCTGGGGTGATGTCGACCCAGAACTTCAGCAGGATGGCGCCCCACTGGATGAGGTCGCGCTCGAAAGCGTTGATCTCGTCGTAGGCTCGCGCCCCTTGCTCGGGGC
>CAMORQ010000194.1 GCA_946623915.1 uncultured Coriobacteriaceae bacterium
GGGCCGGTCGAGCCGCTCATGACAAGCGAAGAGATCATGTTGCACTGCCCGTACTCGGCGTAAACCATCAGCGCGCCAAGCATGCGCTCGTCGTACTTGAGCGGCGTGATGGAGTTGATCAACGTGTTCAGAATAGGCGTTTGCTTGATGCCGTCGTTGTCCAGGCCGTAGAGAATCTTGCACATCTCCACCGAGTCCTTCGCGCACACTTCGCCGTGCGCAGCGCCCATGAAGGGCAGATCGGAGTACTTGATGTGGGATTCGAGCATCTTCAGATGGCGAATCTCGTCCGGGTAGTCCTGCATCTCAACCACGTTGTGACCGGTGTGGTTGATGTTTTCGGACATATGCGTCAGCTTGATGACATTGTTGTAGTCGGTAGAGTTGGTAGTCAGGCACTCGCCGTCGATTGTGTAGACGAACGGGGGACCGTAGGACGGCGTAAGGATGAAACTGCCGTCGTGGCACGGGGTCGATTTCGCTTCGTTGCGCGCCTTGAACGTGAATTCGCTGGGGGCTTCTTCAATGCGGGCGCGGATGAAGTCCTCGGTCAGGAACACGCGGCTGCCTTCGACGCGCACGCCAGCGTTCCTGAACACTTCGAGCGCAGGCTCGTACTCGAAGTCGCAACCCACCTCGGTGAGGATGCGCATCGTCTCCTTGTCAATACGTTCGACCTGTTCGGGGGTCAAAACATCCATGCAGGGAATTCTAGACATACCAGTTCCTTTCTCTAGATTCCGTCTCGCCTTCAACTCTTCTCTTGCCTTCCAGTGTTTCTATGTTATCCAGGTGCCAAACGACCTGCTTTAACACTTTTTCACCCAATCTAATCATGGTCATAAAATCCCTAATCAGGCGGATGCGGCACTCCCTTTTTGACCTGCACTTTCGGGCGTTTCCATAAGCTCGAGCAGCTCGGCGGCTTGCCGTTTATCAAGCACCGCGCGCGCATGCGTCCAGGGGTCTTCGCGCAGCGCTTTCAGCATGGCCACTGCCATCAGCAGCACCACGAACATGTAGGGGAACGCCGCCGCAATGGACAGGGTTTGCAGGATCTTCAGGATGCCTTCGCCGCCCGCGATGATGCAGATGATGGTCATCGACCCTTGCGCGATGCCCCATCCCGCACGCAGAGGTTTGGACGGCTCCATGTTGCCGTGGTCGGTAAGCATCGACAGCACGAAGATGGCGGAGTTTGCCGCACCCCAGAAGCACACGACGATAAGCACGATGCCCAACGGCGCCGTGACCACGTAGCCCGGCAGTTCCTTCAGGAACGCGAACAAGGCGATGGTGGTGCCGTTTTCGCCGCCGACCGCCGCCTGGATGGCGCCGCCCGTAAGCTCATTGAGATTGAACGCCGCGCCGCCGTAGACAGCCAGCCACACCACGCAGAACCCTGCGGGCAGCAGCATCACGGCGAACAGGTACGAACGGATGGTGCGCCCACGGGACACGCGCGCGACGAACTGGCCGCAGAAGGGCGCCCATGCAATCCACCAGGCCCAATAGAACACCGTCCAGCTTTGGACGAAATCGCCGTTTTCGAGCCACAGGCTCTTATGGATGAAGCCTTGCAGGAAACCGCCGAGGTCGGTGACGAAGATGTTGCAGATGAACACCGCACCGCCGAACACGAAAATGAACACGATGAATGCAAGCGACAGGTACACCTTGATGTTGGCGACCACCTGCATCGCCTTGCCCACGCCCGACACGGCTGCCAGCGTGAACAGCACGGTGATGCCCGCGATGATCGCACACTTGAGCACCGTGGTCTGTTCGATGCCGTAGACGTATTCCAGGCCACCGGTAATCTGAATGGTACCCAGGCCCAAGCTGGTGGCTACGCCGAAAATGGTGGCGAACACCGCTAGGATATCGATGGCTTTGCCGATGGGACCGCGCACGCGTTCTTCGCCAAGCAAGGGCTCAAACGCGGAGCTAACCAAGAAGGGACGATCCTTGCGGAACGCGAAGTAGCCAAGCCCCAAGCCCGCCACTGCAAACACCGCCCAAGGCGAAATGGACCAATGGAAGAACACCGTTTGCATGGCTTCGTGCATGGCTTCGTTGGTTTCGGGCATGGCAGATGGCGGCGCCATGTAGTCCATCATGGGTTCGGCCACGCTCCAGAACACCAGTCCGATGCCCAGACCGCCGCTAAACAGCTGTGCAAACCACTGGAAGTTGGTGAATTCGGGCTCGTCGTCGTCTTTGCCCAGTTTGATGTTGCCGTACTTGCTGATGCCGACGGCTGCCGCGTACACGACCATGATGAACACGGACAACAGATAGAGCCACCCGAAATCGACCGTGCACACTTCGAAAAGAATGTCGGCCACCGACGCAAGCGACTCGGGAGCGATTGCCCCATAGGCCACGAATGCCGCAACGATAACAGCCGAAATCACTAGAACGTGGCGGTCCTTCTTTTGCGCCGGCTGCATGTCGTTAAACACCCCTGCACCTTTCGTCTGAGGTGCAGATGTCTGCTCGGCTTCCGACATGGTTCCTCGCATGTCTGCCATGAACTACCCTTTCGCACGTTGTGTTCCTGCAACGTCTGTCGACAAGCCGCTCGCTCCGGAAAAGTGCGCACGCTATCATAAGACCCAAAGGCCTTTTCCGCAGGTCATATGCTGGTTACTTGCGCTAGACGCTTTATTCCATCAACAGAGCGAATTGTCTACAGGGGGCAGTTTAGAGGGCCGCAAAAGCCTGCGCTACGAAAAAATAATCATGATTAGTAAATAATTCCCATTGTGCGAAAAAATACTAATGCCGCTAAAACGTGGCCCCGGAACGCAGATTCCGTCACATCGGGTACAGCACGAAAAGCGGCGAACCGCTCCTTTGCATCATGTCTGGTATAGCGGAATCAGCGTTTCGGTATCACACTTCGCTGTCGGCATTCAGCGCGGCACCGATTGCGCCAGCAAAGCGGGCGTTGGGGGCCGTGCGCACAGGACGACCGAGATGATGCGCCAGGCGGCTAACCACGTAGTCGTTTTCGCAAAGGCCACCGGTCAAGAACACCTGATCGCTTTGCATGGAGGCGGTCAGTGAAGCTACGCGCCCCACAACCGACTCGATAACGCCGTTAGCGATGTTTTCACGAGGTTCGCCCCTGCCTACGAGGCTGATAACCTCGGATTCGGCGAACACGGTGCACATGCTAGAAATGGGCGTGGGCTGCCCTTGCGCAGCAAGATTCGCCAGCTCTTCCTGCGTCACGCCCATGCGGTCTGCGATAACTTCCAGGAATTTGCCTGTACCCGCAGCGCACTTGTCGTTCATGACGAATTTCTTCACCTTGCCGTTGGAAAGCAAGATGGCTTTCGTGTCCTGTCCGCCCACGTCGATGACCAAGCCGTCTTCGCCAAACAAATAGTCGGCGCCCATACCGTGGCAGGTGATTTCGGTGACGGTCTTGTCCGCGTAGGGAACCGACACGCGCCCGTATCCAGTGGCCACGGTGGGAAGTTCGTTGGTGTTGTAGCCGTGCGCGTCCAAATCGTCCGCTAGGCGATGGGCGGCCTCCACGCCGTTGAAGCCGGTGGGCATAACAACGCTGTAGACAAGCTGGTCGTTTTCGTCGAGAACCGCGGCCTTCGCTGCAGTAGACCCAATGTCGATTCCTATGCGGTACATGATGCTCCTTGTTTTTGAAATGCGGGAAATCCCCGCATGAACGGCTAACAATATACGTCGCGGTTGGGGTTTATCTGGCACGGCAGCGCGACGATGCGCTCGTAGGCCAGCCTCTCTTCTTCGGCTATCTGCTCTACCTGCACCGCTTGATCGCTGGGTACAAGCAGGGCAACACCGCAGCTGGAACGCGCTTGCCGCGGCGTCGTGGAAATGCGTGCGTCCACCCCATGCGAACGCACGCATCCATACATTTCCATAGCGTCGGTATGGCTTTCGAACAGCACGTAGCAGTCGATGCGCACCCCCGGGTTCGCACCAGCCACTTCATCTATGTGCTCTTGCAGGTCCATACAAGTCCTACTGCTGAATGCTTCCTCAGCAACGCTACTCTATCAGGTCCACCAACAATGTCCCCGGTCGCTCGTGGTAAGTCAGCGGCGATGCGCCTGGCGGCGCAAGCGGCAGGTCGCCTTCCGCGAGCGTTCCGCCATTCGCCAGAACGGCGGAGCAAATACTAGCCGAGCATCTCCACGAAAGCGCCTACGCGGGTGCGCAGCTGCTCTGCGTCATTATCGGTGTAGTCGGTTTCGATGTCGAGCACGGGAATGCCAGCGTCCTCGAGCGCCTTTTCCAGCGCCGGAGCTTCGGTCTTGAACGTCGTGCAGAACTTCAGGTTCGTGTTGATCACGCCATCCACATGGTATTCCTTCGCCAACTGCAGCACTTCGTCGATGCGCGCCTCGTTGGGCGTGAAGCACGCACAGTTGATCTTCATGTAGCGCTCGGCCAGAGCTTGATACATGCCTTCGAACGTCGTCTGGGACTCGTCGACCAGGTTGGTGAAGAACTTCGTGCCGGTGCAGTTTTCCTCACACACGATAGCCGCGCCGCTCGTCTCGATGATGTGATGCAGCTTCCAGTTCGGGATAGCCATAGGCGTACCGGTGATCAGGATGCGCTTGGTGCCCGCCGGGAACACGGAAACGCCATCGGCCACGCGCTGCTCCAGCTCGTCGGCCAGCTTGTTGGCCATTTCGGCGCAGCGGACCGGGTCGTCGAAGAACGCGATCTGCATCATCAGCAAAGCGTCGGTGCCGCTGATGGGGAT
>CAMORQ010000195.1 GCA_946623915.1 uncultured Coriobacteriaceae bacterium
CGAGCGCGCTGAAGGCATCATCGTGAAGGATGTTGTGGCAATCGATTCTGCGACCCATTGGGATTTGTCTGATTGCGGCAGCAGGAACAAAGTGTTCCGCTGGGGTGACTATCGGGGCAACCTAGTGAATGTGAATGCCGGTGCCTCGTTTGAATTGACCAACATTGTTTTCGACGGGCAGGGTTCCGAAGGCATCGTGGCGGGCAATGGAAACGTGCCCGGCGACGGGTCCATGGTCCGCGTTCAGCCGCATGGCGCTTTGACCATAGGAAGCGGCGCTGTTCTGCAGAACAACTACGTGCAGGCCAGAAGGGGATGGGCGTCGCGCGGAGGTGCCGCGTACAGTTCCGGTGATACCACGATCGATGGCGGCCGCGTTGCCAACAATCACGCGGTGATGGGCGGCGGCATCTACCAAGAAGGCAAGGTCCTCTACGAGGAAACCGACTATACGGGCAAACTGACCATGACCAGCGGATCCGTGGAAGGCAACCAGGCCATATTTCCCGAAGGCCACGACTATGCAACTCAGTTGCCGGCAGGCGGAGGCATCATGTTGGCATACGGCGCCGACATGTGCTTCTCCGGTGGCGAAGTGAAATACAACCGCAGCAACCACATCGGCGGAGGAATCTCGCTTGGAACCACGGGCGATGCCTCGTCGTGTTGCTGGGAAGCTTCTGGCAAAACCACTCTTTCCATGTACGGCAGCGCATTGGTCGACGGCAACTTCGCCATGGGTGAGGGCGGCGGCATCTACGTGCAGATCAACACCGAGGCTTACATCACCGAAGGCGTCATAAGCAATAATAAATGTAACGGATTCTGGCCGTATAGCTCGCCATCCGAAGTGCCCACGGGACCAAGCATCGTGATCGGCAGGGACTGGAGCCATGGTGGTGGCGGTATTTACGTCAACGGGTGCGGCAAGTCGTATTACGACAGGCAGGTCAAATCCGCCGGATCGGGCTTTGCCGACTACGGCACGGGCATGCTCTATCTCTACGACGCCGAAATTGCATACAACACGTCTCGCTATCCTGGGGCCGCATACACCTTCTGCGCGTCGGGCGAGGCCCAGATCTTCGATTTGCACGGTAGTGTCATCCATGACAACGAAGGCGGCAGCGACGTCGACATCATGATGACGACCATCGACCATATGAGTGGATTGCGCCTGGGCACCCTCGTCGACGGCCTGAAGTATTACGTCACCGAGCACATGCCCGATGGGACGCCGTATGACTGGCAGGTCGTGAAAGTGGACGGCGACAAGTCTAAGAGTCCCGTGGTAAGCACGCGGCAGATTCAGCATGCCAATCAGCGCCTGGCCTTGAGCACGGACGTTTCCGAGGAAACCAGCGACCTTACCGAAGCGTTGCGTAACGTGAAAGTGCGCATCATCAACAACTCGTCGCAGTATTACGGTGGAGGCATCGGATCGAATGGCGCGACGATTATCGGCCAAGAGTCCCCCAAGGTGGACGTCGTCGCGAAGAAGACGTGGGACGACAGCCAGCTTGACGCACTGCGGCCAGGCGCCGTCAAGGTCATCTTGCAACGTAAGGCGGAAGGGGAGCCCGACAGCGCGTACGCCGACTACCTGACCGCAGAAATGGTCGAAGACGAAGGCGTGTGGTCTGTGCGGTTCCGCGACCTGCCGGCGTACAAAACGTACGACGGCACCGTGTTCCCGCAATCCGAGGCGTGTCCCGATTGCGTGAATGCGACCAGCGAAGAAAGCGTAGCCTGGGAATACCGTGTGGTCGAAGATGGCACGTACCGTCCCCTCAAATCCGGATCGACGCTGTGGGCGGGAGACGCTTCTGGAAGCGAGGGTGCGAACGGCGCCGATTCCGCGAGCGGTGCTGCCGGGGCTGCGCTTGCAGACATTTACGATACGCAAGCTGCTCAGCTGAGCGACTCTGCCCGCGCAGCCGATCCGGACTACACGTTTGGCGATACGGTACCGGTTAAGAACTTCACTCTTGCCAACACTCCCAAGACCGGCGAGCTGGAGGTAAGCAAGAACGTTGCCGGCGATGGGGCAGACGAGGACCGTGCGTTCAGTTTCACCGTTACGCTCGACACATCTGCACGCGACAACATCGTGCTCACCGGGACGTTCGGCGACATGGAATTCAAGGACAACGTGGCCACGTTCGACCTGAAGCATGGCGAAGTTGCTAAGGCGAAAGGCCTGCCTGCGGGAATAAGGTACACAGTTGAAGAGGAAGATTATTCCGCAGAAGGTTACTATGTAACCGCCAGCGACGATAAGGGCACCATCGAGGTGGACAAGGTTGCCAAGGCCACCTTCGTCAACGACTATTTGCCCGAGCCTACCGAAGGCACCCTTTTCGTCGAGAAAACTCTTACTGGGGACAGTCCTGCAACTACGCCCACTTTCGAGTTTGCCATGACGCCTGAAGGCGATGCCCCTGCGCCTGGTGCTGCGAGCGTTGTTATAGAAGGTGCGGGCGAAGGGCATTTCGGTTCTATTCCGTTTGCGGCGGCGGGCACCTACACGTACAAGGTTTACGAAGTGGCGCCCGACCCGATTCCGGCGGGCTGGACATACGACGATGCGATATACACGGCTACGTATACCGTGTCCGATGCTGGAGGCAGGCTCGAGGTTGGCGATCCGGTGATTACGGACGAATCAGGCAATAGGGTGTCCGAGGGCGAAAAAGTGGCCGTGTCGTTCGTCAACGATTTCCGCATCACGCCGGCAACGGCTGCGATTCCCGTGAGCAAGACAGTGCCGGGCGCTGCCCCAAGCACGGAGTTCACCTTCCACCTTGAAGCGATGGACGGAGCGCCTCTGCCAGCGGACGAGGGTCGCGAATGCACGGTTGTTGGTGCGGGCAAGGGCGCCTTCGGCGACATCGAGTTCACGGCACCTGGCACGTACAGCTACCGTGTGACGGAAGTGAAGACCAACGCAGCGGGTTGGACATACGACGATGCCGTGTACGAAGTGGCGTTCGACGTCGTGCTTAACGACGATGCGGCGCTTGTGGCAACGCCCACTGTTTTCAAGGATGGTGCAGCTGTTGGCGACGGGTCGATCGTGTTCTCGAACAGCTATGAGGAAAAGCCCGGGACGGCTGACGGCATCGTGGTGCACAAGCATTTGATAGCGTCATGCGATCCGAGCACAGATCAGGAGTTCACGTTCAGATTGATTCCGCTGAGCACCGCAAATCCCATGCCTGAAACCGATACGGTTTCTGTGCGTGGTGCGGGTACGGCTGCGTTTGGGACCATCACATTTGACGCAGCAGGCACCTATGAGTACATGGTTGCAGAGTCGCGGGAGGCGCCGGTGCCTGGGTACACCTTCGACCATACGGTGTACACCGTCGTCTATGATGTGAAACTTGTTGAAGAAGCCGCTGTTGCGAGCTCCGATGCCGGTCCCCACGCAAAGCTAGAAGTTGCAAGCACACGGGTGCTCAAAGGCGAAGAAGCCGTAGACGCCATCGTGTTCGAGAACCGCTTTGATGCCAAGCCGGCGCTCAGTTTAGTCAAGGTGACAAAGGAGCTAGCAGGAGAGGTGCCCGAAGCAGCGCCCGTCTTCGAATTCGAGCTTATGCGCGAAAATGCCAATTGCCCCATGCCCGATGGCGTGACCGGCGATTCGGCGAAGCTGGTTGTCGAAGGGGCGGGGACAGTAGTGTCTGGCGCCATACAGTTTGACCAGCCGAGTAAGCCGGAGCAGCCCTACCGGTATACCTTGCGAGAAGTACGTACCGGTGACGACCGTGTGACGTATGACGACCGTGTCTACGAGATCGAGTTCACAGTTGTGGAGCAGAATGGCGAGTTGGTCGCAACCCAGATGCTTAAGGAGGCAGGGCATCCGGTCGAAGCTCTCGTTTTCCAGAACACGTATACACCAGATGAGCCCGAACCCCAGCCGGAGCCTGAACCAGAGCCCGAGCCTCAGCCTGAGCCTCAGCCTCAGCCTCAGCCTGAGCCCGAGCCTCAGCCCGAGCCTCAGCCGGAGCCGGAGCCTCAGCCGGAGCCCGAGCCTGTGCCTCAGCCTGAGCCCGTGGTTGAGCCCGAGCCCGAACCTGTGGTCGAACCGGAGCCCGACCCGTCGGTCGAGCCGCAGCCCGAACCGGAGCCTGCAAGCGAACCCGAACCCGAACCGAGCTCCAGTCCGCAGACCGAGCCCGAATCTTTGGTCGAGCCGGAGCCCGGGCCGGCATCCGAACCCGAGGAGCAGCCGCAGCCCGAACCCGCGCCCTCGGCCGAGGTGAGCGTGCAGACGCCGGCGGGCAACGAGGTCGTGGTCACGCGCACGTCGGACGACGCCGAGGTCGACCGCTGGATCAGCGACGGCACCCCGCACGTGCTCGACCTGGACCAGGGCGAGTACAAGGTCACCGTCACGGACGGCGAGGGCAAATCGTCCGAGGAGCTGATCCTCATCGACGGGCAGGGCAAGGTCTACGTGAACACCGGCGGCGAGTGGGTCGAGGAGGAAAGCGGTGTCGTGCAGCTCGAGACGCCCGCGTCGCCGGCCGAGGAGCCGCCCGCCGAGGAGCAGGGCGCGGAGGAGCCCGCCAAGCCCGCCTCCCCGAAGGCGGCCCCGCAGCCCGCCAAGGCCGAGACCAAGAAGGCCCCCGCCGCGAGCTCGTCGTCGGCCACCCCGGCAGCGAGCGCCGCAGGCGCCGCGACCGCCGCGCGCGCCACCGCCGCGACCAACGTCAAGACCGGCGACGAGGTCACCGCCGCGAGGGTTGCG
>CAMORQ010000196.1 GCA_946623915.1 uncultured Coriobacteriaceae bacterium
AAGCACTCGATCCCGCTGCCGTAAGGAGGACACATGCCCGTACGCATCCCAGACGCATTGCCCGCGACGTCCACGCTTGAAGGCGAAAACATCTTCGTCATGACAGAAACGCGCGCCATGCACCAAGACATCCGTCCGCTGCGTGTGCTTTTGCTGAACCTTATGCCGACCAAGATAATCACCGAAACGCAGATCATGCGCAAACTGTCCAACACCCCGCTTCAAATCGAAGTCGAGCTGCTGCGTATGGCATCGCACGAAGCCGCAAACGTGTCGCCCGAACACCTCGAGGCGTTCTACCGCACATTCGACGAAGTGCACTCGGAGCGCTACGACGGGCTGATCGTCACGGGCGCACCGGTTGAAAAACTGGAGTTCGAAGACGTGGATTACTGGAAAGAGCTGGTCGATGTGTTCGAATGGTCACACACCAACGTCCACTCGTGCCTATTCATCTGCTGGGGCGCGCAAGCCGCCATTCAGTACTTCTACAACGTGCCCAAATACGACCTGCCCGCGAAGTGCTTCGGCGTGTTCGGGCACCGTTTGCTAAAGGCGACGAGCCCTCTCGTGCGCGGATTCAACGACGTGTCCTACATGCCCCATTCGCGCCACACCGAAGTGCGCTACGAGGACATCGTGGCCAATCCCAAGCTCGAAGTGGTTTCCTATTCCGATGAAGCGGGCCCTTCCATCGTGAAGAGTACCGACAGTCGGCATTTCTTCGTATTCGGCCACCCCGAGTACGATCACGACACGCTGAAGAAGGAATACGACCGCGACGTCGCCGCAGGCCTGGAGATCGCCGTTCCCGTTAACTACTATCCCGACAACGACCCCTCGCGCGATCCGATTGTGCAGTGGAGGGCGGAAGGACAGCTGCTGTACACGAATTGGTTGAACTACTACGTCTACCAGACTACACCCTACGATTTAAACGAGCTCTAGCAGGCTGTTTTTGTCCACATGACGCATACCTCGCGCCAAATCGCACAATACGAAGCCGACGGTTGCGCTATCCTATGGCGAAACCTCGAGCATGGAGCGCTGTGAAATGACCGGAATTCAGATAGCCAACAGAGAAAGCCTAGTCGAATATTTCATGGCTGGCTGCAAGCCGACGCGCATGCTCGGCTTCGAACTGGAGCACATCCTGTTGCACACAGAAGACGATTCGCCTGTCACCTACACGGAAGCAGGCGGAGTTCACGACGTGCTCGAGCGACTCGCCCCGAATTACCGCGAAACGACATTCGACGACGGCCACATCGTGGGCCTCTCCCGATGCCGCGAAGCTATAACCATCGAACCTGCGGGCCAGCTGGAAATATCGGCGGGGCCGTACGAAACGGTTGCCGAAACGGAAAAAGCCTATCTAAGCTTCCGATCGCTACTCGACCCCATCCTCGACGAGTTCGGTATCTACGCGCCGCTTGTCGGTTACAACCCATCGGCCAAGGCGGGCGACCTCCAGCTCGTGCCGAAGCGCCGTTACGAATGCATGACCGAATTCCTCGGCGCGCAATCCTACAGCGCACTGTGCATGATGCGGGCAACGGCAAGCCTGCAGATATCGGTGGACTACCGCGATGAAGAAGACGCCATGCGAAAGCTGCGCATCGCGCAGAAACTGACGCCTATCCTTGCTCTTATCTGCGACAACGTCGCGATATTCGAAGAGCAGCCCGTGCAGGGGTTCCTCGCCCGAACAGGTGTGTGGCTGGGCATGTGGCAAGACCGCGTAGGCACCATCCCAGGCTCCCTTGATCCAGTGTACGGGTTCGCGGAGTACGCCGACTACATCATGACCCGTCAAGCCATCCTCTCCCCCGACGCCAACGAAGCCGGGGGCTGGCGCTACGAGCCCGAACGCACCTTCGACGAAATCTACGCCGACCGGACGATGTCGCAGTCCGAACTCGAGCATGCACTTTCCATGGTATGGCCCGACGCCCGCTGCAAGAACTTCATCGAGATTCGCCCGGCCGATGCCATACAGCCCGTGTACGCGTTTGCCTACACGGCGCTGGTGAAAGCGCTGTTCTATAGCAACGAAGCGCTGCATGCACTCGACGAGGAGCTTGCCTTCGTGGGCGAAGCAGACGTGGTCGCCGCCAAGCGTGCCTTGATGCGCGATGGATACACAGCCGAAGTCTACAAAAAACCTGCAACGTTTTGGACCGACCTGCTTATGGAACAGGCGATGCAGTATGCTTCCTCCGAGGATCAAGCATACCTGCAACCCCTGGCTTCGCTTGTTGAAAAACGTCGCACCATCTGGCAAAACGCTTAACTGGACCGCCGTTTGCCTCCACGATTTTGCAGTGCTTTCTCACACGCACGATCGCGGCGCGCCGCAAAGCATTAGCAACTTTTTGCGCAATCAAATAATCACTAGTTCGCATTGTCAAACATGGCTCTGTACCTGCGGTTTTACAAGTCTCACAATAATGGTATGTCTGTTGGCTGAAGCACAGGAACGGGGGTTGGCATGTGCACGCACACTAACATCAACTTTTCGATGCAGGTTGGCGGAGAATTCATCATGCTCCCCGACTCGTCCTTCACGGTCGCCAGTGACAACGCTGAAAAGTTCGGCTACCCCGATGACGTCTTAGAAGACGAGGCGTCGGTGCTCGACGCCGTCATCGAAGCGCACATGAAGCGTCTGGGCAGCGATTTCACATCCGAAAACTGCCGCAACATCTTGGAACTCAGCGGTTCGAACTGGTTGGCGAAGGCCTTCGGCGAATCCGCGCACTATTCGTGCTTCGCCATCAACGGCCAGTACATGCGCGACGAGGACAGCAAGTACACCAACGCCGGATATCGTGGCCTCGCCTTCAACCAGGCGGCCTTGAAAGACCAGGACCGTGTCGAGGTATTCATCTTCAAGGACAGCGGCGGGATGGATTACTACACCTACTTCCTGCACGAAGGGAAGCACAAAAGCAAGCTGCGCCTCGCTCCAGGGGAAAAGGCTTCTCTTTCGATCGAGGGCCTGATGTTCGGCTACGGCGGGCCCATGACCGACGAAGACCGCGAGAAGCACCATCTGGTATCCCGTGTTGCGGGCGCACAGATCGTAACCGTCGACACCGAGACGGGCGAAATGACGCCCATTCAAGGCGCCATGGCCGACGATGAGGGCAACTTCACGCTCGCATTCGAAGAACCGGGAACCTACCACGTCTCGACAACAGGCGGCACATGCCGCTACACATCGAACCTTACGCATCCGTGGCTTGAAGTGTTAGTGGCGTAAGGCAACCGCAGGGTCATACTTAACGAGGGGGCAACATATGGCGACGATGAACAAACTCCTATTCAAAGGAGACAAAGAGAAGATTCTCATAGAGCTGCATGACGGACAGTCCTTCGTCCAGTACGCGATCAACGATCCCGAAGAGGCTTTCGGCACGCTCGACATCATGGCGCACTGCCTTGCAGCGGACATGGAGGCGAAGGGCATTTCGTTCGATCCGGATTACGTGATCGAATGCGAGGGCGCCTGCGAGGACCTCATGGAAAAATTCAAGGAAGCCCAGTTGCGCGCCATCGTCAAAGTGCTCCACGACGGGTTCCTGCCGTCCGATCTGGACGTGCTCGCGCAAGAGCTGCAGATGCGCATGCGCGCTTAAGCTAGCCAAGCAAGGACATCAACGCAACCAGCGCGGGGATGGTGCCAAACGAAAGCACCGTCGAAATGACCGTACCTTTCGCCGGCAACTTGTCGTCAAGTCCGTAATTCGCCGCGATCATGGGGACGATGGTTCCCACCGGCATGGCGAACATGACCACGAACATGCCCAACAGCATTTGATCCGCAACAACGTTGCGCAACAGCAGCCACACGAGGAAGGGAACCACGAGCTGGCGCATCAAGGTGACGATGTAAATGCGCCACTCCCCTACGACATCGCGGAAGTCGGACGTTGCGATGATCTGACCCACCATCATCATGGCAAGCGGAGCAGTGACGTCGCCGATAAACACAAGGGAGTCGGTCAGGGGCCCGGGAATGTTGACGTTAGCCAGGAAGAGCACCACGGCGATCACGGCCGCCACAAGAGGACCGGAGAGCATCGCTCGCAAATCGAGCGATCCCGAAACCCCCGACAGCCGCGTGCAAATGATCACCCCCAGGCTGTAGAGCACCAGGTTCGTCGCAAGGATGAAGATCGCTGCGACGAACGCGGCTTTCGGGCCGAACAGGGCAACACCCACAGGGATGCCGATGAACGCGAGGTTGGTCAGCGTTCCCATGAACACGTACTCGCCGCGCTGGCCGCGGGGCACGCGAAGCACGATGTTGCACGCAAGCGAGAGCGCCAGCAACCCGAAGTAAAGCGCGAACCCGTAGAAGAACGACCCGGCGATCAACTCGCGGCCCGATGCCTGGTCGAGCTCTGCAACGGAGGCCACGATCATGCATGGGAGCGTGATGTTCAGCAGCAGCTTGGAAAGCTTGCCGAACACGTAATCGTCGAGCCATTCGAGACGGGCGGCCAGAAAACCGACCGACGCTGTGGCCAGCAAAACCACCATGGCGGCGATGGCTGTCCCCAAATCGGCCATACGGTGCGTCCCGCCTTGCGCCCTACGCCTCGACCTGCGAGGCTACCGCGTCTATGAAGCCTTCGGTCGTTAGCTTAACTGGATTGTCAAACGTGGTGATGGCAGCCAAGTCGCCGGTCATCCTACCCGATTCGATGACGACAAGCGTGGCGCGTTCAAGACGGTC
>CAMORQ010000197.1 GCA_946623915.1 uncultured Coriobacteriaceae bacterium
TGCAAATCGAGGGCGCCAGAATGCACGAGATTGGGCCTTGTGACCACTTTTTCGTATCCTGAAGCGATCGGGGACGGGCTGGGCGTTGGCATATCCCCAGGTCGCGCATTCTTTGCAGGTTGCTGCTCTTTGAAAAAGTGGTCACAAGGCCCAATCTCGTGCATTCTGGCGCCCTCGATTTGCACGCAACGGATAAGGGATGCGCCGCCGGGCGCGACGGCTGTTGTGACACCAACGCGTCGTAGCTGTCACGTTTGGATAATCCGCCTACGAAAAAAGGGGCGCCATCTGGCGCCCCCTTCGCGGGTGGATTATCCAAACGTGACAGCTACGACGCGTTGGTGTCACGTTTGCGAGCGGCAACGCCGAGAGCGCCTGCAGCTCCAGCCAGGACAAGCACGATGAGCGCTATCGGTGCCGCATCGCCCGTTCTCGCCGTGGTCGCCGTGGTCCTTGCCGCAGTCGTCTTCGACGTACGCGAAGTGGACGGCGACGAAGAGCTCTTCTTCGCCGACGAGCTGCTTGGTGTGCTCGGGGTCGCGCTCTCTTTCTTGTACGTATTCGTGAACGCAGCTGCTTCGACTGCGTTACCATCGTTATCGGTAATGGTCTTGGAGGCAACAAGCTTGTTGTCCGCTTCGACGATATCCCACGTAATTGTGTAGCGCGTCGTGTCGTAGGTGTAGCCCTTTTCGGCGGTGTTCTCCTCACTCAGTTCGTACACGTACTGGCCGGCCTTTGTGACCGTGTATTCGCCGAACTCGTAGCTGCCGGGGCCCTGCACGGTATGGCGCTTCACGCCGTTCGCAGCGCCTTCTGGCATGGGCATCTCTTCAACGCTATAGCCTGCCGTGTTCGAAACCGCCTTCATGAGGAACGTGAACGTTCCGGGTGATGTGGGATTGTCGCCGGTGACTATCTTCTGCAGCGGCGGATCAATAACAACAGGTTCGGGGTCAACAATGACCGGAGTGGGGTCCGGGTCCGGGGTGGGATCTGGTTCCGGAGTGGGATCCGGCGTCGGATCAGGGTCGGGATCCGGACTGGGATCCGGCGTCTTGTTCTTCGTGTTCGTGAATGCGACGACGGCCGGTTCGTCTTCATGAATGGTGCCTGTGTTGCCGGAATGCTTGGATTCGTAACCAAGGGTATCCGTTTCGGACACCGTATAGGCAACATCGTGGGGCAGCTCTGCGATTGTTTTCGCCTCGCCGCCCTTCAGCTTAAGCGTCGCCTTACCATCGGTGAACGCTACGCCGCTGTACGTCCCGCTAATCCCCTTATCGTCAAGAACAATCTCGAAGGCGAACTCGTCCGAAACGTCCGCGGCCGTACCCTCGATGCGCTTCGACACCGTCAGCGCACCGTCTGGTTCGCGCGTGTTGGTAAACGTCGCGACAACAGTGTGGTCGGCGCTTATGACGCCCGTCCCATTGCTGACATCGGTCACATAACCTTCAGCGGCGTAGTCGGCTTCGGACACCGTATAGCCAACACCGGCAGGCAAGCCCTCGGCAACCAGGGACGCATCACCAGCAAGCGAGAACTTGGCCACACCACCTTCGAAGGTCATACCACCGTATTCGCCTGCAATCGTCTCGTCGTCCAGGGTGACGGTAAAGTCGAATGCGGGCACTTTGTCCTTGTTGTGCCCGGATGTAATCTTCTTCACTTCCAGGTTACCGTGGGCATTTTTCGCGTTGGTGGCCGTAAACGCGACGTTGGGAACAGGATCGCCTCCCGTGACAGCCCCGCTCGGTCTGCCGTTCACCGCAGCGCCCTCGGCATCGGTCCAGACGGCCGCATCGTAACCGTCACCTGAATAGTCCGCCTCGGAAATCGTATAGGCAGTCCCGTTGGGAATGCCGGTTATGGTCTTGCTTTCCCCGCCCTTCAGCGAGAACACGACGTGCCCGGCCTCGTCGGTGACATCGCTTCCGAAATGATGATGCGCAAGCACAACGTCGTCGACCCCGGTGAAAGCAGCAGTGAACTCGAAGGGCTTGTCCGCATCGGCGGCGTTGCCGGAAAGCGCCTTAGTCACCGTTATGCTACCGAAGGTGTCCTTGGTGTTGACGAACGAGACAACTGCGGGCTCGTCCTCGTGGATGGTTCCCGTGTTGCCGGAATGCGTAGAGTTGTAACCTAGAGCGTCGGTTTCGGTGACGGTGTAGCCAACCCCATGAGGCAATCCTTCGATGGTCTTCGACTCGCCGCCTTTCAGCTTGAACGTAGCTTTGCCTGCGGAGAATGCAACATCGCTGAAGGTTGCGTCTATCGCCTCATCCAGGGCCACTTCGAAGGAGAATTCGTCGGACGCGCTCGCCGCGTTGCCCTCGATGTGCTTCGACACCGTGAGCGTGCCGTCGGGCTCGCGCGTATTGGTGAATGCGGCGGTTACGGTTTGGTCGGCGTGGATGACGCCCTTGTCGTTTTCCCAGTCGGTCACATAACCGTCGGCAGAGTAGTCGTCCTCGACCACAGCGTAGCCCGTGCCCAAAGGCAGGCCTTCGGCCACGGCCGACTCTCCGCCTGCGAGTGAAAACTTCGCGACGCCGTCCGCAAAGACCATGTCGCCGAACGTACCGTTTATCTCTTCGTCGTCAAGCGTAACGGTAAAGGCGAACTCTGCCACCTTGTCGGCATTGTGACCCGCAACGGCCTTCTTCACTTCCAGGTTGCCGAAGGAATTCTTGGTGTTGGTGGCGGTGAAGGACACGCTCGATGGGTCGGGCGCGGCGCCGTCGATGGTGCCAGCCGGGTTGCCGTTGACCGCACGACCTTCGGCATCGGTCCACACAACCGCACCGTAGCCTTCGCCCGTGTAGTCGGCCTCGGATATGGTGTAGCCAACACCGTTGGGAATACCGGTGATGGTGCGGTGCTCTCCGCCTTTCAGAGCAAAGGTGATCTTCCCGGCAGCATCGGTAACATCCTGGCCAAATTCCCAGTGCTCGAGCGGCACATCGTCTACGCCAGTGAACGTAACCGTGAAATCGAAGGCCTTGCCTTCGTCGGCATTGTTGCCCGCGAGCGCCTTGGTCACCGTGAGGCTGCCGAAGGTGTCGCGGTAATTCTCGAATTCCACAACGGCAGGCTCGTCTTCGTGGATGGTGCCCGTGTTGCCGTCGTGGAAGGAGTCGTAGCCCTTCGTATCCGTTTCGGTTACGGTGTAGCCCACGCCGTGGGGCAGGCCCTCGATGGTCTTCGACTCGCCGCCTTTCAAGGTGAGCGTCGCCTTGCCCTCTGCGAACGCGACATCGCTGTAGGTGCCATCTATGGCTTCGTCCAAGGCAACCTCGAAGGTGAATTCGTCGCTAGCGTCAACATCGTTGCCCTCGACGATCTTGGCAACAGTGAGCGTGCCATCGGGCTCGCGCGTGTTGGTGACGGTGGCGGTTGCCGTTTGCCCCGCAGCAATCTCGCCGCATTCGTTGGTGTAGGTGGTCACGTAGCCTTCATTCGAGTAGCCCGCCTCGGTAACCGCATAGCCAACCCCCACGGGCAGCTTCTCGGCCGTTGCGGAAGCGCCGCCGGCAAGCGAGAGCTTCGCAACGCCATTCTCGAAGTTCATGTCGCCGTAGGTGCCGTTGATGGTGGTGTCGCTCAGCGTGACGCGTATGTCGAAGGCGGCAACCTTGTCTTTGTTGTGGCCCTCTGTGACCTTTTCAACTTTCAAGTTGCCGGATTCTTTGGTGTTGGTGGCTGTGAAGGAAACGCTCGACGGTTCGGGGGTGCCGCCCACAATCGTGCCGCTCGGATTGCCGATGACTTCGCCCCCCGCGGCCTCGGTCCACACTACCGGGTTGTAGCCGTCTTCGCCGGAGCTCAGCTCTTCGATTTCGTAGCGCACGCCGTTGGGGATATCCGTGATAATCTTGCTTTCCCCGTCCTTCAGGCTGAAGGCAATCTGGCCGTCTTGGTCTACGAGGTCGATGCCGAACTCGGTCTCGACCAGCGGGTTGCCGTAGGCGTCGGTGAAGCGAGCAACGAAGTCGAAGGGCTTTGAAGGATCGGCCTCGTTGCCCGAGACCTTCTTGGTGATGGTCAGGTTGCCGAAGCTTTCGCGGACATTGGTGAAGGTGGCTACGGCCGGTGTGTTTTCATCGATGGTGCCACGTGCGTTAGAAGAGGAAGATTCGTAACCGCGTGCGTCCGTTTCGGTTACGAGGTAGTTCACGCCATGGGGCAGGCCCTCGATGGTCTTCGACTCGCCGCCCTTGAGTTTGATTTCGGCCTTGCCTGCGCTAAACGCAACTCCGCTGTAGTTGCCCGCAATTGCAGTGTCGTTCAACTCGACACCAAACGTGAACTCATCGGACGCATCGACATCGTTGCCTTCGATTTTCTTCTCGATCGTCAGGGAGCCGTCGGCTTGCCTGGTGTTGGTGAAGGTGCTTGTAACCGTGTCATTGACAGGAATCGTCCCCGTGTCGTTTTCTTTGGTGGTGGTGTAGCCCTGGTCCGCGTAGCTTGCTTCGGTAACCGTGTACCCAATGCCGTGCGGCAGGTCTTTCGCCTCTACGGAGCCGCCGTTTGCAAGGGAGAACTCGGCCACGCCGTTGGTGAAGTTCATGTCGCCGTAGGTGCCATTGATTGCGGTGTCGCTAAGCGTAACCGTGAAGTCGAACGAGCGCACCGTGTCTGGGTTCGCCCCCGTCGCAACCTTCCTTACCACCAGGTTGCCGTAGGCGTTCTTGGTGTTGGTGAACGGGCACGTGGCAGGCGT
>CAMORQ010000198.1 GCA_946623915.1 uncultured Coriobacteriaceae bacterium
AAACCCATCGTCGCGCTCCTGCGCCGAGCGAATGGAGATGGCTTCGTGCGTGATGGCGTTCAGCGACCTCAAAAGCGTGCGCACCTCGCGCGACGACCATTCCTCCTGCGATAATTCGAAGCTGACTTGCTGCCCAAGCGCATGCACGCCCGCATCGGTGCGGCCCGCGCACGTGGTTTCGACAGCACGCTTGAACAGCAGCGACAACGCACGTTCCAGCTCGCCCTGCACGGTAAGCTGATCGGGCTGGCGGGCAAACCCGCAGAAAGGCGCCCCGTTGTAGGATAGTTCCAGCGAAACAACCGGCACGGTGTGCGCCTACCCCCACACTTTGCGCCCGAACAGCGACCGCAAGTCGGTGAACAGGTTCGCATTGTACGAATCGACCGTCTTGGGCAACTCCGCGCGGAATTTGCGGCCATCGGTCTGGCACACGTAGAGCACCATGCCGTCCTGCCCCGGATAGCTCCCGAGGATCCGGTCGAGACTCTGCATCGTCTGCGAATTCATATCGGACTGCATGATCGAAATCTCGAGCGTGCGCACCTTGCGACCAGTATCGTCTTCGTCGAGTTCGAGCCGGTGGATTTCGTAAACCAGCAACTGGTCGCCGCGGTCGTTCTTTTCGAACTTCCCGCGGATCTTCACCACGGCGTCTTCTTCGAACGCATCGCGCTCGATAAGCAGCTGCTTCGTCTCGCGGTCCTTCTTTTCGGATTCGATGTCGAAGCAGATGCATTCCACGCCGCCGGTCATGTCTTCCAGCTTGAACGTGGCCATGCGCTTGCCCGTGCGGGTGAAGCGCTCCGACACGCCGGAGACCATCCCGACGAATGTGGCGGTGGGCGTGTCGTTTTCGCGGTCCGCCAGCTCGCCTAAGCGGAACTTCGTCAGCCTGGCCAGTTTCGCTGCGTACGGCGAAAGGGGATGGTCGGACACGTAGATGTTCAGGATGTCCTTTTCCTCTTTGAGCAGGAAGCGCTTGTCCCACTCGATGCCGTCGGGTGGCGGGACCTCCATCGAAAAGCCCGAGTCTTCGTCGTCGGCGAACAGGTCGAACATGGTCACCTGGCCGACATCCTTGTCCTTCTGGCGTTTCGCTGCGTCTTCAAGCAACGGGGTTTCATCGATGAAGTACATCAGCTGCTTGCGCGTGTAACCCGTGGAATCGAACGCACCTGCTTTCACGAGAGCTTCCAGCGTCTTGCGGTTGTAGCACCGGGAATCCAGGCGGGACACGAAGTCGTGCAAACTGGTGTAGGGGCCGCTCCGCTCGCGCTCGGCGACGATCTTCGATACCACAGCTTCGCCCACACCGCGCACGCCGGCCAAACCGAAGCGGATGCCTTCGTCAACCGCCGTGAACTCCAATTCGGACGTGTTGATGTCGGGCGGCAGCACCTTGCAACCGGGCGTTGCGTTGCAGCTTGCGATGTAGAGAATCAGGCGCTCGTTCTTGTCCATAAAGCTGGAAAGCACGGCTGCCATGAACTCCTTGGGATAGTGCGCCTTCAGGTAGGCAGTGCGCATGACGATAACCGCGTATGCCGCCGAGTGGCTCTTGTTGAAGGCGTATTCAGCGAAACTTTCCGCATCCGACCAGATCTTCTTCGCGACCTCGAGCGAATAGCCATTTTCGACTGCGCCATTGTTCCAATCGTCTTCAAGCGCGGCCATCACGTCGAGCTTTTTCTTGCCCATCGCCTTGCGCAGCTTGTCGGCTTTGCCGGCAGAGAAGCCGCACATGGCCATGGAAATCTGCATGAGCTGCTCCTGGTAGACGATCGTGCCGAACGTCTCTTCCAGAATCGGGCGCAGGCGGTCGTCGTAGTAGCGCACCTCCGCCTTGCCCTTCATGCGGTTGACATAGTCGTCGACGAAGCCGTTCTGCAACGGGCCCGGGCGGTTGAGTGCGATTGACGCCACGATGTGGGAAAACGTACGCGGCTGCATGCGGGCGAACAACTGCACGTAAAGCGCGCTTTCCACCTGGAACAGGCCGTCCATGTTGCCGCTGCACATCAGCTCGAAGGATTTGGGGTCGTCAAGCGGAATGTCGGTCGGGTCGATTTTCACGCCATGGCGCTTTTCAATGTTCACGCACGCGCGGTTGATTACCGACAGGTTGCGCAGGCCCAGAAAGTCCATCTTCAACAGGCCGAGCTCGGGCGTGTAGTGCCCGTCGAACTGCGTGATGATGCCGCCGCCTTTGGTGTCGCGTTTCACCGGTATGTGGTCGCTCATGGGGTCGCGGCAGATGATGGTGGCGCACGCGTGCACGCCTTCGCCGCGCACGCCGCCTTCGATCGACATCGCGGCGTCGAGAACCTCTTTGGCTTCCGGATCGCTGTTGTACAGCTCGACCAAATCCGGATTGGTCTTGTCTTCACCCTTCTTGGTCTTCTTCATCCCCAGCGCCTGCGGAATGGTAAGCCCCAGTTCGCCGCCGATAATCTTGCACAGCTTGTCGCCCACGGCATAGGGCTTGCCCAGCACGCGCGCCGCATCGCGCACGGCGTTTTTCGCCTGCAGCTTGCCGAAGGTGATAACACCGGCGATGTGGTCTTCGCCGTAGACGTCGCGCACGTGGTCGATGACCTCGCCGCGGCGTTGGTCGTCGAAGTCGACGTCGATATCGGGCATTTCCACGCGCTCGACCGAAAGGAAGCGCTCGAACAGCAGGCCATGGGCAAGCGGCTCGAGGTCGGTGATGCCCATGGCGTAGGCCACGAGCGCGCCTGCCGCGCTGCCACGGCCCGGACCCACTCCGATACCGTTGTCTTTGGCCCACTGAATGTATTCCTGCACGATCAGGAAGTAGGCAGGAAAGCCCTGTTGGATGATGATGCCCGCTTCGTATTCGTAGCGCTCCGCCACGTTGATGCCGGAGATTTCGACGTTGCGCCAATCGGGCCCATAACGGCGGACCAGGCCTTCTTCGCACTTCTTGCGGAACAGGCTTTCTTCGGTTTCGCCCTCGGGCAGGGGGAATCGCGGCAGGATGGCATCGCGCTCGAGCACGACGTTGCACTTGTCGGCGATCTCTATCGTGTTGTCGCACGCTTCCGGCCATTCCGCCAGCGCGGCACGCATTTCCTCTTCGGTCTTCATGTAGAACTGATCGGACGAAAAACGCATGCGGTCTTCGTCTTCCACCTGGCTGCCCGTGCCGATGCACAGCATAAGATCCTGTGCAGTGGCGTCCTCGTGCGTAAGGTAGTGGAAGTCGTTGGTTGCGACCGTCTTGCAGCCGATGGCGTTGGCCACCTGGACCAGCTGCTGGTTCAGCTGGACCTGCGTCAGGCCGCCGTCTGTCATGCAACCCTGGTTCTGCAGCTCGATGTAGAAATCGCCCGGTTCGAACAGGGAGGCCAGCTTGCGACCCCACTCCACCGCGTCGTCGAACTGGCGGTTGTCCAGCAGCTTCGGGATGATGCCCGCCAAACACGCACTCGTGCCGATGAGCCCCTTACTATAGCGCTGCAGCATGCTGTAGGTGGTGCGCGGCCGATAGTAGAAGTTGTCCACATGGCTTTCGGAAACCAGCTTGACCAGGTTGTGGTAGCCTTCGTTGGTCTTGGCCAGCAGCAGCATGTGGTACAGACGCGGCTTGCCTTCGCGTTTCAGTTCCTCGTCGGTGGTGAAGTAGATTTCGCACCCGAAGATGGGCTTGACCACCTGGCCCGTATCGGCCTCGAGCGCCTTGCAGGCGTCTTCGAGCTCGGGCACGCCGCTCATGACGCCATGGTCGGTGATGGCCACGGCGGGCATGCCCAACTCTGCCGCTCGACGCACCATATCGGGAATGCGCGTTGCGCCGTCGAGCAGGGAATATTCGGTGTGGTTGTGTAGATGCACGAATGCCATATAATGTGCCTTTCCGTGTTGCGCATGCTCAAGTTGTTGCGGTTTTGCTGCGTTTGAGCGCCATTTTTCGTTCGCGTTCCACTATACCAGCAGCCGCCCGTTTCGCGCATGCTAATACCGTGGAGTTTTCGGAGCCTTCGGTAGTTTCTGCGAGCAGAATCCCTCTGCCCGTCACGCCCGTCAGAGTTCACGCCCGTCACCGCTCACGCGTGCGCCGATTCGCGAAAAGCGGCAAAGCGGGCAGAGTCGGAAGTTCTCCGCGACGCCCGCCCTGCAACCCTTTTCGCAGACCATCTCCGCAAAGCCGTGCCCGACATGCGATCTATGTGCGATAATCGATGCAGCCTATGGGGCGCAATCAGGTATGCCCCGCAATGTTAGTTTGGAGGTTCGCATGGCCAGGAAAACGAAGCAGGTACAGCGTATCGAAGAAATGGAGCTCGCGCTCGACGGTGCCGCCGAAGCCGTCAAGGCCTTCGACAAGGCCCTTAAGCAGTTCAAGCGCGCGCAGCCCGGCATCAACAAACTGCTGGACTACTACGGAAGCGAACTCTGGTTCGACGACATGGAAGCTCTTGAAAACGGCAAGCTTCCCGAAGACCTGAAGTGCGGCGTGCTTTCCGAAGATCTGCCCTACGACGTGTTCGTGAACTACCAGGACATCGCCATCCGCATGCTGGAGTCGGCCACTAAGGCGCTCAAAGCGTAAAAGGGCACACATTACCGCTGCGCCAGGGTACGACATCTCGGGCCCTGGCGTTTTCGTATTCGGGGCAGATGCCTTCGCCCGCATCGGGCGGACTCTGCAAACACTGGCACCCCGCCCGGCACGCAAACCGCCCTGTCTCCAGATAGTTTTCC
>CAMORQ010000199.1 GCA_946623915.1 uncultured Coriobacteriaceae bacterium
CGACACGAGTTCCTCGACGTTGTGAACGCCGAGTTTCATGCGCTTCGCGTCCTTGAAATCGCACAGGACGTAGTTGCCTTCTGCAGGACAGATGGAAACCCCTGGTACGACGTTGAGCATGCACTGCATCCAGGGAATTTCGCTTTCGAGGAAGTCATGCGTTTGCTCAAGGTAGTTGTGCTGGTTGCATAGCTGCGCAGCAAGCACTTCACCGAACATGCCAATGTCCCTACCTGCGTAGAACTGGTCGATATGGGAAACCATTTCCGGGTTCGCGACGAGATAGCACACGGGAATGCCCGGCATGCCGAAGGTGGTGGAAATGCTACGCACGACGATGAGGTTCGGGTATCGTTCGATGAGGGAAATCATGCTTTCCCCACCAATTGTCAGCTCGATGTTGCTCTCGTCCACGATGACCCAATCGCACGACTCAAGGTAGCCGATAAGCGTTTGCCTCGGTAGCAGGCGGGATGCCGGATAGCTGGGGTTGGCGAGAAGCGCTCCGGTGAAACCGGCCTTCTGATGCGCGTCGTCGGCGTGAACGGGAGCGAACGACACGGGGTTGAAAAGAGGCAGCGTCCTGTGTCCCGCGTTTTCGACTGCGATTTCGTAGGCGGTTGGGCACGGTACGCTTATGCCGACCGTCGTGTAGTCGAATGCGCATGCGGCATACGTGATGAGCTGCACTGCAGAAGAGCCCACGAGCACAGAATCCGCATCTATGCCCAATGCCGTTCCGATGGCGTGCCTAAGCGCGCGTCCGTCGAAATCGGGGACGTAATTGTGCTCGCCGTCCACGAGTGCCGTATGCATTTCCTGAACGAAAGATTTAGGTGCACCGAGCGGGTTGCTATGATTGCTGAAGTCGAGCCAGCTCACTTCCGAACGCATCTCGTAGGGCATGGCGATTGGCTTGTCCGGCAAGGTCGCGACGGTTTCTCGCAAATTGGCTTGGCTGTTGAACAAGGAAGCCATCGCACCCCTTTCACCTGATCGACTTACCTATGGCAATGTGTGCACCAAAGTCGATTAGGCTGCAGATGCGGGCTTGATGCGGAATGTCCATGCTAACACAATATGGCAAGCAAGCAAGAGGATGATAGACTATTTTCATGAAGCAGAGCTTAACAGACATTCCGTGGGGCGGTCGCGCCATCATGCTGCTTGACCTCGATGCCTTTTTCGCTTCCGTCGAACAGCTCGACCATCCTGAATGGCGGGGAAAGCCCGTGATCGTGGGAGGAGATGCGGACTCTCGAGGGGTCGTTTCAACTTGTTCATACGAAGCGCGCAAATTCGGTGTGCGCAGCGCGATGCCGGCAAGCACCGCCGCGCGCCTTTGTCCGGATGCCATTTGGGTAAGGGGCAACTTTGCGCGTTACCGCGAACTGTCCAACAAGGTTATGGATATCATGCGCTCGAAGAGCCCCTGGATCCAGCAGGTAAGCATCGACGAGGCGTTTCTCGATATCACTCCGAGCCCATACGGAGGCGAGCATCCGGTTGCGGTTGCTTCCTTTATCCAAGATGAGGTTGCGAAACTTGGCATAACGTGCTCGATCGGCCTTTCCACGTGCAAGTCCGTTGCGAAGGTGGCATCGGATCGCGACAAGCCGCGCGGTCTGACGGTCGTTTTTCCCGGCCGCGAAAAGGATTTCCTGCGTGATTTGCCTACGAAGGACATGAGCGGGATAGGCCCCGTTGCCCAGCGCGAGCTTGCGCGATTCGGGATAACCACGCTTGGCGAGGTCGCAGAAGCCGACGAAGAGGTGCTGCACGCGGTGTTCGGCAAGAACGCCGAATCCATGCGGTTGCGCTGTTTGGGAGCCGACACCGATCCTGTCGCGGAATCAGACGTCGTCAAGTCGGTGTCTAACGAGATGAGTTTTGCTTCGGACATATCCACGCGTTCAGACGTCGAGGCGGCCATCGCCACCGTTGCTGCAAAACTAGGCCGAAGACTGCGCATGAAGGGCATCAAGTGCTCGGGTGTTGTGCTGAAAGTAAAGTACGCCGACATGAGTGTGCGTTCTTCGTCTGCGAAGCTTCGTGAACCGAGCGACAACGAATTCGAGTTCATGGAGCCGCTTATGGGATTGCTCGACGAGTTATGGGAGCCTGGAGTTCCCTTGCGCCTTGTGGGCGTGTCCACGTCGCATCTAGACGAGCACGAAGACACGCAGCTGTCGCTGTTTGACGATGATGAAAACCCAGCGAGTGGCATCCGATCCGACAAGAAGACCGGACTTGTCGACGCGCTCGATGCTGTGCGTAACCGCTTCGGCGAGCATTCGGTCGGATTCGGCAGCGAGCTTAGGACGAGGGGCAACCTCACCGGTTCTTCTTCGAAGAACCCCGCCGATTACAAATAGCTAGTTGAACTTGAATAGCTTCTGCGCGATGTGGTACCCGCCCAAAGCGATTGCACGTCCAAGCGGCGAAGGCAGGTTCGACGAGAAGTTCAACCCGCTTCCACGGATCTTCGCGTACATGCCGGGTCGTTTGACGCGCAAGTATTCCCAGATCTCGGCTCGTTTCGCTTCGTTTTCATCGGTCTGCTCCATACGGAGGAACACGCTGCAGATGCACATCATCATGGTAAGGTAGTTGTACATGTACGAAGCGAGCTTCGGCTGATCGAGGGCGCCGACATCGACTTCGTCGATCATGATCTTCGTGATGCGCAATTGCTGGTCGATACGGGAGAGCATCACCTTTTCGTTAACGCTCTGGTCTTCCCTGCCGATGAAGTAGTGGTACATGTCGACATCGAGGTAATAGATGGAGCGCACATGGGGCAACGGCGCGTACACGAAGATGTTGTCTACGTAAAAGCAGTGCTCCGGTAAACGCATTCCAGATTCGCGAAGAAGCTGCGTGCGGTAGATAACGCTATGCATCAGAAGGTACTGCCCTACGTGAAACGTTCCCACGTCTTCCCAGCCAAATCTGGTTGCAACGGGGAACACGTTGGCGTAGTCGATGGTCTGATGCTTGCCTTCGTGCACTTTGTCGTAAAGGTAGTTTGCAACCACCATATCGCATGCATCGTCTACGGATACCTGCGACCTGAGGTAGGACATGACATGCACCATGGCAGCTTTGTCGAGCCAATCGTCGGAGTCGACGACTTTAAAGTATAGGCCGCTAGCATGTTCGAGCGCCGTGTTGACCGCTCCCCCGTGTCCTCGGTTTTCCTGGTCGATTGCGCGAACGACGTCCGGATAATTGCGCTGCCACACCTGCGCTTTTTCCGATGTGGAGTCCGTGGACCCATCGTTTACGAGGATGATTTCGATATCGTCTCCACACGCAACGAGCGATTCGATGCAATTGTCCATGTACGATTCCGAGTTGTAGCAAGGAACCGCAAACGTAACGGTTTTTTTGGATGCCATGAGAGCCTACGCTTTCTGAAGGGTCGAGTCGATTACCTCGTCGCTTTCCGCCTGTTCGAGCTCTCCCATGAGCACGGAAACCTTCTGTTGCGCCCCATCGAGACGACTACGGAGATTGCGCAGCAGGGCAATGCCTTTTTCGAACGATTCGAGGCTTTCCTCAAGTTCGAGCGAATTGCTCTCGAGCTGGGCGACGATGGTTTCAAGGGCGCTCATGGCTTCGCGGAACGTCATGTCGTCGATGTTTTCGAGGTTCAGGTTCTCGTCGGGCATTATTCTTCTTCCTTCCATGATACATATTCGTTGTTCGCCAAGGTCGTTTCGTCGACCGTGCAGGCTATTTCGCCATCGGAAACGGTGACCTTGATTCTATCGTTGGGCTTCACCGTCGAAACCGTTTTGACCACTTCCCCACTCTGCGTCCGCGCAAGCGCATATCCTCTGCCGAGAACGGAAAGTGGCGATAGGTCGTCGAGGCGCTCCGAGGAGCGCGCAAACGCGCTTTCGAACCTATCGAGCAGGCCCGATCCGCGCACGGAAAGCCGCTTAGCAAGATTCTCGATGTTAACAAGGCGGGAATCGAGCAGCCTTTCCCCTATGCCGGCAAGGCGCAACGAAGAGCCGTCCAGGTGCGAGCGGTCCCGTTCCATGTTGTCCGGTATGGCACGGAGCAGACGGTCGTGGTTGATGTCGAGAGCCTGGGCTTCAGATGCGAACAGGGACGCAGGGTCCGAAAACAACGGACGCGAGGAAATGCCGTCGAGTACGGACGAACTGCGTTCGATGCGGTTGAGCAACGTTCTGGTGACCGAAAGCTGCGTCTGCGCGAGATACGCTCCTATTTCAAGCGAATCGGGCGCAACCGCTTCCGCTGCCGCCGTTGGCGTGGATGCACGCCGGTCGGCGACCATGTCCGCAATGGAATTGTCCGGCTCGTGTCCGATGCCTGTTACGACGGGGACGGGGTTCGCCGCTATGGCCCTGGCGAGGCCCTCGTCGTTGAAGGGCATTAGGTCCTCGAAGGATCCTCCGCCGCGCACCAGCAACACGACTTCTGCACCAGCCTCGGTGACCGTCCGGATGCCTTCGGCAAGCGCTTGGGGTGCACTGGCGCCTTCCACGGGGACGCCGGCAAACAGGATGCGTGCTGCCGGATAGCGGCGCCTGAACGTGCGGAGCACGTCGTGTACTACCGCTCCACGTGGAGAAGTGACCAAGCCCACATCGTGGGGATACGTCGGCAGGTCGCGTTTCCGGGACTGCTCCATCAGCCCTTCGTCCTTGCGTTTGCG
>CAMORQ010000200.1 GCA_946623915.1 uncultured Coriobacteriaceae bacterium
CCCTGTTCAAATTGAAGTAATCAACTAGCGGACCCTACGTACCTTGCCGCACCGCAAGCTATTGGATATAGATGATTTCGGTGGGCTTGAGGGCCGAAACTATGCGCACCCCGGCGTTGTAGAACAAGCCGATGCAGAAAACCCAGATGAAGGTTTCCTCCGAACTTGCAAACGCGGTACAGAGTCCTGCCAGCGCGAGGTTCGCCAGTCCGAGCACGATCTTCATAATCCAAGGCGACCCGAATAGCTTCGACTCTATTCCGCGCGCAATGGAAAGAACCCCTGCAAGCACGTTATAGCAAATGAGGTACAACGCGATTATGAGCTTGGGGTCGTCGATGACTGCGACTGCGAAAATACCGATGTCGATAGCAATAATGGCTATGAACAGCACAGATAGGCCGCCTACCATGAAGCGCGCCGTTCTTATGTAGTACACCAACTTTCTGACACCATACAGCGAAAGAGCGATGCTTAAGACGGACGCTACGACAAGGAGGCCGCCTTTCGGCTCGAGCAGCAGGATGACGCCGCAGACGATCATCAACAACCCCAGGATCAGGTTTGCAATGCGCTGGAGATTAGTCACGGTCGCCACCTCCTCGCAGGTACCCGATGAGGGGAAGGAAGTCCTTTATGCCCGCAAAGCCCTTTCCGTCGTAGTCGATCGAGCGTCCGGCCAGCGGGTTTCCGGAGGACCAAATGCGGTTGACCACCATGCCCTTCTGGGCGAGCGCAGCCAAGATGAACTTGCCCAGATAGGTATCGTCTTTGCAATCCGGAGCAGCATCCAGATACTCCTGCACGTGCGTATCCAAATCGAAGATATCGACAGCGCGCCCGCAGAGCTTCTCTCCGAACGCGAGCCAGTCTTCGATGGCGCCCTCGGCGGGTTGACGCTTCTCCAGAATCTCTCGAATCTCATGTTCGTAAGGAGCGACTGCGTCCGTGTCGTAGGTGTTCACCTGGAACGGACCGCTTTCCCCGCGCAGGCACTTCATGGCGTAGACCATCTGGCAGAATGCCTGGTAGTACTCGGCCGGATTGTCCTTGAGCACCTCTTCGTAATCGTTCCACGCCGGCACGTAGCGATACCTCATAAAGCTATGGTCAGGAAGGTGACCCGCTCGGCCATGGCCCAGGTTCATGATGGTGTGCTCGTTGGGCTGGAAGAGTGTGTTCGTGTACATGCTTTTGTCGAAATCGTCAGGCACCGCCGGGTTGTGGCCGAACTTGACGGGGCGCTCGATAAAAGAGCCGTCTTCGGACGGGATAAGCTCGACGAAGAAGCGGTTCGTGTTGTTGATGACAAGCGAGGGCGTTCCCGCAAAATAGCGATGCGCCCAGGTATCCGCCAAAACGTGCATAGCCAGGCCGGCTGCCTGCAGACTCTTTCCTTGGGCAAGGTTGACCGTATCTGCCACCAAGTCGCCATTGGGACCGCAAATCAGGCGGTATTTGTTGCGATAGCTCCTATTCCCTTTGCCAACCTTTGCATACAGGTCCGCTGGCAGGAAGTGAAACGATGCCCAAATGCGCGTGATGTCTGCCAGTCCGATAGGATCGGGCCGTGCGGATGCCATTTCCACCGGAAGCTGCGTCGTGGCCGCAGACTCGGGTCCGCCAATGCGATTGAGGAACGTCTTCGAGCACTTGTCGACGAGAAACGCGCTGTAGCAAAGCTCCTGGCTTTCCTCGCTCGAGTAGCCCGCGATGAGCGCCGCGCAGTATGTACCGTAATAATGGAAAGACCTCTCCATGTCGCCACCTATCCCATCGTCTCGCTCGCGCGCCGCAGAAGCAGAGAGCTGCGGATGACCAGCACCAGTGCAGCGATCGCAGTCGCTTCGATGGCGATTGGAACTATCATGCTCAAAGGGGAAAGGGTGAAAGACGATCCCATCGCGATTGCGCCGAGAGACGAGGTGTTCATGATCGCGATGACCGCAGCGACAACCAGGTAAAGGGAACTCTTCTTCTTGCCGTGCGCCTCTGCGCGGGCCGACGTGCCCACGTATACGCGCACGCCCACATCGATAAGCGCAATGATAACCAGCGACACGTACGTCGCAATCGTCAGCGATTCTTTGTCGAGTCCAAGCAACGAGCTCAGCATGTCTTTGTCAGCGAACGAAAGGAACATGCCGATTTTCGCCAGGGACCAAACGCCAAACGCAACGACAGCGCTACCAGCGATGGTCAATGTGTCTTGGAGGCGTCGTATCTGTGCCTGTTCTGTCATCGTCTCTTCCTCGAGCACGTATGCCCACATCCGTCCTGGGGGCACGTAGGAGAACCTGAAACTTCATTGTACCCCTGTTGTTCAACTCGCCCAACGAAACAAGGAGACAGCCCCTGCGCCACTCTGTCACCAGGCTCCACAGTGCTGTATGAACAACCAATCCGCAGGATAAATAAAGGGCCAGGAGAGAGGAAGGACGGATGGCATGGTATCAGCTTGTACTGCGGTTTATCAAATGCGTCTTCTCATTGGGCGATGGCTCTGCCCCTATAGAGTCGGTTGTGAGGCGAAGCAGCTGCTCAACGGATAGGCAAGAGCGAAAACGTGAGAGAGGAATGCAAGACGAGCTGCTCGCCTGGAAGTCGGCGAGCAAAGGGGCCACAGCGCTCCTTGTCGAGGGTACGCGGCGTGTGGGGAAGTCGACAGTCGTCGAGGAGTTCGCCAAGGCGGAGTACGAGTCGTACCTGATCGTCGACTTCACGAAGGCATCCAACGACTTCAAGCAGACATTCCTCGACACTCGCTCGGACATGGACAGCTTCTTCCTGTACCTATCCGCGGAGTTAGGGCTGACCTCAAAGAGCGCAAGTCGCTCGTCATCTTCGACGAAGTACAGGCCCCCGGCACGCGAATTCGTAAAGCACCTCGTGGCGGATGCCCGCTACGATTACGTCGGCGCCAGCGAAGCCAGCACCCACAATAAGGACTTCCGCCTCGAGGGTTTATCTTATTTGAACATCCACCATGCAACTCCCTACCGAGTGGCTTGATACAGGGGACGGTTCTTCTACTTTGAACTCCTGGGCTGCTTCGACGAAAGCGCAAGCGGCGACCCTTCGGTTCTTGAAGAGACAGATGCGAGGCGGGTGACCAGGGGCGGCTCTACGCGGATTGGCATAAGGCGTGGGTAGCCAACCCGGCAAGGGAAACGTGTGCGTAAGACTTGCAAAGGTGACACCAGAGCCATCCCTCTGGACCACTCTGTCACCAGAAAGGCTAGCAACATTATTGAGGAAGCGCTGCCGATCACGCATTGTCATAATCTCGGTCTCAGCAACGTGAGCTTTCGAGGGACGAACAAGGCAGGCTAATCCAAAGCATTCTCTAAGGCATGGCAGCGTCTGAAGCGAACGCACGTCAGGATTCGCTTCGCGAGACGGCACGGAAGAGCGACATGGACCAGAACAGTAACATTTCCGAACGAGTAAAACAGCCTATTCGCAGACGCGTTACCTTCGGGCTGTTCTTTCTGATACTCACGCTTTGCCTGACAATCGGCGTACTGACCTATCTAGGGCATTATCAGGCGGTGCAAGACGAGTACAAGAAAGACCTAAGCGAAACCATCCATTTCATTCAGGGAAAGATCGACGTCGACGACCTCGAGCGTTGCGTGCAAACAGGTGAAATGTCGGATAAGTACCACGAGCTGCAGGACCTTATGGATTCCGTTGTCGACACCATGGGAATCCTCTACGTATACGTTTTCATACCCCTCAACGAAACCGGCGTAGATTCTGCCCAATCGATTATCGCCTCCAACACCGCGGAAGAGTACGCTGACGGTAGCGCCGTTCCCGTTCTGAACGTTTTATCTGGCACCGACTGTCCAGAAGAAGTGGCCGTCAAGAACATGAGAGCATACCTTTCGGATTAAGTCACATACTTCCGGACCGATTCTGTGTGGGGCAGTCAGTACACAGCCGGCCTTCCCCTTTTCAACAGCGCGGGCGAGCGGTTTGCGCTGCTGTGCGCGGACATCAACCTCGATGAGATTCACCGCCGAGCCATGCAGGGAATGTTCAATATTGTCGTTCCGCTGCTGCTCCTGGGTTTCATATTCTGGGTCGTCTTCGCGCATCTGGTTGACAAGAACATCACGTTCCCACTGACACAGCTCCAGGAACGGACGCGGGAATTCGCCGCTATCTGCGATCGCAAGAATGCCCCAGAAACCCTGGTGTTCGACTGCCCCGACATTCACACGGAAAACGAGGTGGAGTCCTTGTCGCATGCCATTGCGCATATGGCGCAATCCATCCGCAACTACGCAGAAGACATCCGCACAGCCGAAGACCAGACTCTGGCGATGACGCTGCTTGCCTACCGCGACCCCTTGACGCATGTCAAGAACGCCACCGCATACGAAGAAGAGCAACGTCGCCTTGAAAAAGAGATTGCCGACGGTCGGGCGGAATTCGCATTTGTCATCATCGACGCAAACAACCTGAAGGACATCAACAACGGACATGGACATGAGTGCGGAGACGAATACATTATCGGCATCTGCCGCATTCTTTGCGACGTCTATCACCACTCTTCGGTTTTCCGAATTGGCGGAGACGAATTCATCGCTGTCTTGCAGAACCGCAATTACCATTCCCGCGACGAACTCCTGCTGATCCTGCGTCAGACCTTTGCGCAAACGGC
>CAMORQ010000201.1 GCA_946623915.1 uncultured Coriobacteriaceae bacterium
CGAGCGCATCCGCAACCACCGGCACGGGCGAAGCGGCCGACGGACAGGACGCATCTTCGTCGACGGATGCCGCTGCATCCACCGGCTCCACGTCTTCGGCATCTGGCAACGCGGAGAGCAGCACATCCGAATTAGTGAAATTCGACGACTTTGCGTTCGAAGATCTGGACGGCAACAAAGTGCAGCTATCCGGCTTCTACGGCAAACCCACGCTGCTGGGATTCTGGGCCACCTGGTGCCCGCCGTGCAATTCGGAGGCGCCGCACATGCAGAAACTCTACGAAACGTACGGCGACCGCGTGAACTTCGTGATGATCGACGTGGCAAGCGACGGCCGCGACACGCCGGAAGTTGCCCGCGAATGGGCAGATGCGGGTGGCTACACGTACCCCATCTACGCCGACACGACAGGAGACGCGTCCTTGGAGTGCCAGGTGCATTACCTGCCCACCATGTACGTGCTCGATGCGGAAGGCAACATCCTCACGGGCTTTTCCGGCGCCCTGGACGAAGAAAGCGGCACCAACCTTATTGAACAATTGCTGGGAACGTAGGATGCGTCTAGCGCCAAAGAAGGAAGCGGCCCGAACGACCTGCTGGGCTTAAGGCCGGATTCCGCAGTTGGAGACCAACGAAGGACCTTGGGACCCACGCTTTGCCGGGACGTCTGCCAGGGCTCTACCAAGAGACCTTATGGTGTATGACCAGTTTTTGGCATGTTGTTCCTTGCAGGTTAATTGCATTTAGGTCATAATGGCGCTTGCATTTTCGGGCGTTTGGCGCAGCGGGAGCGCAACTGCCTTACAAGCAGTAGGTCGCAGGTTCAAATCCTGCAACGCCCACCAGAAACTACCAGGTCAGAGGCTTACGACTCTGACCTTTTTGTTTGTCTCAACTTCAGTCTCAACGCACTGCAGGGCTTGAACAGGCAAGACGGAATTCAGTCAGGAAAACATGCCGAGGGGACGATTTTTCTCGCGTGTCGCAAATAACGTCCAACACCGTCTCGCAATTCCCCAGTTCACAGGCTTTCGTTTTTTGACCTGTTGCGCAGCGTGGCAAAAAACGTCCGCACCCCCTAACTCGAAAAAATTGCCACAGACCCCTTCCCTGGGACCCCCAAACGTCGAAGATTCGAAAACCGACGTGTATTCAGGAACTCATCCGCGGGCGTTGACGCGCAAGCGCGCCGCCGATACGGTATCATTAAGGCAACTTATCCGTCGCACACGAGGGGAACGGTTGACATATTTAGGCAAAAGCCAGGGACTTAGGCAGAACATGCTCATCGTGTTCGCTGTGTTTGGGCTTGTCCTTATCGGAATCACCTTCCCCATCCTGAATGCCAGCGTCACAAGCATGGAAGAGGACCTGATATCAGATCGCCTCGTTGCAGACATCCATTACATCGAGGACCTGATCGGCGACGGCGAATGGAACATCAAAGGGAACAGCATTTGCCGTGGTGACGTCGTCGTTGGCGACGGCACCCAGGAAAACGCTAATCTCGCTCCGTTCCTTTTACACGAAGAGAAAACGGGCACCTTTGCCTACGTGTTCATACGCTGCGGCGATGAAGGGCTGGGGTATGTGGAAAGCACGCCGACGCAGGCCGGATACCAGGAAGGCCATTTCTTGCGCGTCGCCGGTAGCACCAGAGACCCGAACGGGAAGTCGATCGTCGGCACCTACATGGACAAGATGGTCGCCGACATCCTGGATGCCGAAGGCGTCTACGACGGCGAGGCCAACGTCGCCGGCGGCATGATTTACTGCCGATACGAAACCCTGCTCGACCGCGACCAGAACGTAATTGGAGCAATGGTGGTCGGACGCGGCATCGAAGAGCTGCGAGCGCAGGTCGACCGAACCACCAGAACGGTCATTTTCGCAGGACTCGGGGCCATCGCCCTTGGATGCGTGTTGTTGTTCTTGATCATGAACCGGTGGGTTCTGGCATTGCGCAAATCGACGGATTTCCTTCAGCAAATCGAAACGGGCGACATTCCCGAAGAAAGGCTGGGATCGCAAGGGCTGAAAGAAGTCGACATCCTGAACCAGGGCATCAATTCGCTTGCAGACACGCTCACCGAGAACAAAGAGCTTCGAATGCTGTCGGAAACCGACCAGCTTACCGGCCTCGCGAACAGGTTCGGACTGAACCACTACGGAGGCGAGATGCTCGTCACGAGCATCCGGGAGGAAAAACCCGTGTCGATTGGTGTTCTCGACATAGACTACTTCAAGCCATTCAACGACAATTACGGTCACCAGCGCGGCGACGAATGCATTATGGCCGTTGCCGAAGTGCTGCAAGACCTTCAAGAACCAGGAAGGGTCCTTGCGGCGCGCTACGGCGGCGACGAATTCATCGTGATAACAAGCGGCTTAAGCCAAGACGAGGTCGAAACGTTGGCGAGCCGCATACGCAGCGGCGTCATAGGAGCCGACATCTCCCACGCTTACTCCAAGGCATCGTCTGTGGTCACGGTGTCTCAGGGCCATTGCATCGACACTCCATCTCCGGGCCAATCCCTGTCTTCTTACCTTGCCATCGCGGACAGGGTGATGTACGAGGTCAAGAGCGGGACGAAGAACGGATACAGAATACGTAACCTGGTCGGCACCGACACCCGGGACGAAGCAGACGCGAGCGCCTCTGCGGACCTTGAGGATATCGAATGGGGTACGTACCACGACTACCTTACCCAGCTCCTCAACCGCGAAGGCTTCTTCAGGGAAGTCAGCAGGATTCTTCGCGACTATCCTGACAAGGATTATTACATCGTGCGCTCCAACATAAAGGACTTCAAGCTCGTCAACCAATTCTTCGGCTACGAAAAAGGCAACGAAATACTCTTCGAAACGGCGGAGATGCTGCGAAACGGACGGATCAAGGCCGAAGCCGTCGGCCGCATCCACGGAGACCACTTCGCGCTCTTGGTCGACAGCGACAATTACGACGAGAAAATCCTGAGGGACGCCTTCCTGAAGCAATCGAGGATAATCGAGGGCTCGAAGTTCATTCTGCAATACCATCTTGGGGTCTACAAGATTCAAGACAAGGCCATGGACGTATCCATCATGTGCGACAGGGCAAACATCGCCATTAATTCCATGCACAACGAATCGGAGCTGCTCGTTTCGCATTACGACGACAGCATGATGGAAAACATTCTGCGGGAAAACGTGGTTATCTCGGAGTTCGAAGATTCCCTGCGAGCAGGCCAGTTCCACATCTTCCTGCAACCCATCGTCGACCGGGAGCAGCAGCTCGTCGGCGCAGAAGCCCTGGTTCGGTGGATGCGCGATGATGGCGAATCTGTCGTTTCGCCTGCAGAGTTCATTAGGGTTTTGGAAAAGTCGGGCCTTATCCATAAGCTTGACGAATACGTCTGGGAAGAAGCAGCCAAGCTCCTGCACAAATGGAAAGGCACCCCTCTAGAAGGCATCTTCGTTTCGGTCAACATTTCGCTTCAAGACGATAACTACCTCGATATCGAGCAGGTGTTCTCCAACCTGGCCGATAGATACGAGATCAAGCCTTCCCTGCTGAATCCCGAGTTCACCGAAAGCACGCTTATTGCCGACACGGAGCGCTATATAGAGCTTGTATCGTCGTTGAAAGAAAAGGGCTTCCACGTGGAGATCGACGATTTCGGCAGTGGATACTCTTCGCTTAATGTGCTTAACGACATTAGGGCAGACGTACTGAAGCTCGACAAGAACTTCGTTGGCAAAACGGAAAACAGGGAACGCAATATGAGCATCATGTCCAACATAGTCGAGATGTCGAAAACACTGGACATGAAAGTCATCGCGGAAGGCGTGGAAACCGAGATGCAGTTCCAAACGCTCTTGGGAATCGGCTGCGACATGTTCCAGGGCTTCTATTTCTCCAGGCCCATTCCGCCGGAAGAGTTCGAAAAGAAATATCTCGGAACTTTGTAAAGAAGCATCCTCGGCAAGTCTGCGCGCAAAAGATTCTTGCCCGCGCGGACGGCTCGAGTGCGAATGGACCCGGACACAGACGGCTCGAGTGCGAATGGCAGGACACGGACGGCCCGAGTGCGAACGAACCGGACACGGACGTAAAACACGCCTGCGGTTGAGCCGTGGGGCGAGCCGTAGACTGAGCTGCGCCTGGAAACTTACAAATTACATTTATCAAGCTGAAATGGTTTGCTATACTATGCAAGCTGCCTTACAGGCAGCGGGCCACAGGTTTCACATCCTGCACGCTCACTAAAACGGAGAGATGTCCGAGCTGGCCGAAGGAGCACGATTGGAAATCGTGTATACCCCAAAAGGGTATCTGGGGTTCGAATCCCCATCTCTCCGCCAGATTGCAACCAGCAGGTCCGGGGACGGGCCTGCTTCGTTTATCGCCGGGGACCCCGGGGGGATTCGAACCAACAGGTTAGCCAAACAGGGATGACCCTACGTGGCTCTTTGGGCTCTTCATCAGCTTCCGTAAGCGAGGCCCTTGTTGCGCTGCATCGACTGAGAGCACACAGAGCTGTCCTCATCCTACAGATGCGCTCGCCGCACTCACATTGCCTGCTGCAACAGACGAACGTGTCGCGCGTAGCTACTTTTCAAAATAAAGGGCTTTTTGGCAATTCAAGCCGGTTATGAG
>CAMORQ010000202.1 GCA_946623915.1 uncultured Coriobacteriaceae bacterium
ACCTGGGTCTACCCCAAGACCGTCAAGTTCCCTGAAGGCCTTACCGAAATCGGCAAGTTCGCATTCTCCGGCGTATACCTGACCGGCACCGACCCCGAAACGGGCAAGGCTACCGAAGAAATCGTCGGCGGCTTGACCGAGGTCACGCTGCCCAACACCCTGACCACCATTGGGCAGGCGGCGTTCAACTGGGCGCAGCTGACCAAGGTGGAGATTCCCGACAGCGTCACCAGCCTGGGCAATGGCGCGTTTGCCACTGCCATGACTTTGCCCGGCACCATCACGGAAGCCACGCTTCCTGCCAACATCGAAACGATTCCCGATTCTCTGTTCAACAACCAGGAGCTCGCAGCCATCGAGATTCCTGCCAGCGTAAAAACCATTCAGCGCAATGCGTTCCGCGAAAACCCAATCAAGAACCTTACCATCCCCGAAAACGTGGAGACCATTGGCAACTGTGCGTTCCAGAACCACGCGCTTACGGAATTGGTTATTCCCGCAAGCGTGAAGACCATCGGCAACGAGGCCTTCAACGTAAGCGGACATGACGGTGGCGCGCTTGCCAGCCTCACGCTTAACGAGGGTCTGGAGTCCATCGGCACGCGCGCGTTCCAGGGTGCGTCCCTGAAAGAGGTGGAGATTCCCGCCTCGCTGAAGACGCTGAAAACTTATGCGTTCAACAACAACAAGAACGAAGACCGCGAAGACAGCCGCGTCGTGCTGAAATCGAAGGTTTACGCCCAGGCAAAGGGCACGGGCGACTACGCCAAGTTCGTCCCCGACGAAACGTTCACCACCCACCATGGCGGCGGCCACCTGACGGTGCTCGACTTCACGTCCGACCAGGTGACCGTTGGAGAGATCGAAGACATCGTGTGCTTCGAAGAGGGCGAAGCCAAGCCCGAAATTACCGTGATGTGGACCGATCCCGACAAGACCGAGAACACGCTCGTAGCCGAAACCGACTACACGGTTGCCTTTGAGGGCAATACGGCCGAAGGCGAAGCAAAGGCAACCATTACCGGCGCTGGTCCGTTTGTGGGCGAGCAGACCGCTACGTTCACCATTGCCGGCCATGATTGGGATGAAGGCAAGTTCAAGGGCGAAGGCGCGAAGGGCGAAATCGTCTACACCTGCAAGCACAACGCCGAGCACACGAAGAGCGAACCTGTGGAAGACCTGGTTGTGAAAGACGGCGAGCAAGCCATGTGGATAGCCGGTAAGTCCGCCGATATTTCCGCCATCGCGTCCGGTTTGGCAGATGGCGAAGTGATTACCAAGTGGACGTGGGAGTATTCCAGGGACGGCAAGGCCTGGAGTAAGTCCGGCGCCAAGACGTTCGCCGGCGACGGCGAGTGCACGATGGTCATCCCCGAGTGCACCACTGCCCGCAAGCCTCCCATGGCGTGGCGCGCTACGGCGACCACCAGCCTTGGTCGCACGGCCACCAGCGCCGGTCAGAAGCTGCACGTGCTCGAGGACCTGAAGGTGGTGCCCGATCCCGAAGGCGACTTCACGTGGGCGCTCGACAAGGACGTCGTTATCTCCGCAAAAGTCCAGGGGCTCGCTCCCAACGAGACGGTAGACACGTATACCTGGTACTACAGCCGCGATGGCAAGACCTTCAAGAGGACCGGTGCCAAGTCGGCGCTTGTTGGCACCGACACGCTTACGCTGTCCGGGTTCAAGTGCACCGAAGCGCGCAAGGCCCCCATGGCCTGGAGCGTGAAGGTGACCACTTCCACTGGCCGCACCTACACGAGCGAGGGCATGTCCCTAACCGAGACCGCCTAGATTGCTTAAAGAAGCATGAAGCGGGCGAGGCGTTCCTTGTCCGCTTCGCAACTGCGAAAGGCACGGTCCTGTTGCGCCGATAGCATTTGGCGCGAACCGGACGAGCGAAACAACATGGGCGGGGCCCCTGATGCGGGTCCCGCCCTTGCAGTGAAAAAGAAAGGGAACGATAAGTGTGCAGAAGATGCTAAAAGGGCGCTTCTTCGTTACGTCCCACACCAGATGGAGAAGTTGCCCTTCTAGCATGCTTTTGCTTGTTTCCGATGAAAGGTAGCTCATGAATCAACAGGTTGCGCAGATCGTGTCCGAAGTGACCAAGGTCATCAAGGGCAAAGACGAAATCGTCAGGAAGGTGGCCATGGCAGTGCTTGCGCGCGGCAACGTGCTGCTTGAAGACGTGCCCGGCGTGGGTAAGACCACCATGGCGCTTGCATTCGCAAAGGCCATGGGCTTGGAGACGCGCCGCGTGCAGTTCACTCCCGACACGATGCCGTCCGACATCGTCGGTTTTTCGGTATACGACAGCGACACGGGTGGCTTCGTCTACCGCGAAGGTGCCATCATGACCAACCTGTTCTTGGCGGACGAAATCAACCGTACGTCGTCCAAGACGCAGGCTGCGCTGTTGGAGGCCATGGAAGAAAAGCGCGTGACGGTGGATGGCACCACCTACGATCTGCCGGATCCCTTCATCGTGCTCGCTACCGAAAACCCCGCGGGGGCGGCGGGCACGCAGATGCTGCCCAACTCCCAGCTCGACCGCTTTATGGTGCGGCTTTCCATCGGGTATCCCGACTACAACGCCCATATGGAAATCCTCGAGTCACGGCAGGGAGCCGACCCCATGGACAGCGTCGAAGAAATCGTGTCGCTCGAAGCGCTGCGCAGCATGATCGACCAGGTGGCTCGCGTGGAAGTAAGCCACGACGTCAACGATTACATCGTGCGTTTGGTGCAGGCGACCCATGGGCATCAGATGGTGTCGCTGGGAATCAACCCCCGTGGAGCGCTGGCGCTCGCGCGTATGGCGAAGGCGAGCGCGTTCATGGAAGGCCGCGATTACGTGGTGCCAAGCGACGTGCGCGCTGTCTTGCCCGACGTGTTTGCGCACCGCCTGTTGCTGAACTCCAAAGCGAAGCTCAACGAACTGGACGCGACCGACATCGTCGCGCGGGTCGTCGAAGACACGCCGATGCCGCTCGACGTCGATGCGCGCCATCTGCAGGCGACCCATTAGGCGTTTGGCATTCGTGGACGTGAGTGTGGGGCGCCTATGAACCGAACGGCATCGTTAATCGTGCTCGCGGCGCTTGTCGCGGGCAACGTGCTTACGGGTCATCCGGTCTTTCAGATCGGCATAGGCGCGTACGTGCTCGTGTTCGCGGTGTCGCTGCTGCTGTGTTTTCTGGGGCGCGGTGCGCTTGTCGTGCGCATGGAGCTTGTCGACGCCGCCTTCGGAGACCGGCCGACGTGTAGGGCGACGCTGCGCAATACGGGCGCCATCCCTTTGCTGAATGTGCGCGGGAAGTTGCGCATGGCCAATTTGTTCACGGGAGAATCCGCGGACCGCACGGTGCGCGTGGCGTTGATGCCGCATGGTTCGGAGACGGTCGAAGCGGTCGTCAACGACGAACATCCGGGCAAGGTTAACGTGTCGTTGGAAGACGTGCGCGTCTGCGATGTGCTCGGGCTGGTTTCCCTGGCAGCATCGGCGCGGGATGGCGGGGCACACGATGCCTGCAGTTTCACCATGGTGCCCACGCTGCACCCCCTGGATCCGGGCATCGTGCTCGCCCAAAGCGAAAGCATGGACAACGACGCGTATTCGCCCTACCGAAAAGGGCCGGACCGTTCCGAGGTGTTTCAGATTCGCGAATACGAGCAGGGTGACAACATCGCCCAGATCCATTGGAAGCTATCGAGCAAGATGGGCAAGCTGATTGTGAAAGACGGGTCCTTGCCCATCGACAGGCGCTTGGTGGTCGTAGCCGACAAGAGCTGCCGAGAGGATGCACCGCTCGATTGGGCGGACGCGTTCGCGGAACTGGTCGCGTCGCTGTGCGCGAGCTTGGTGGAAGCCGGCGTTGCGTTTCGCGTGGTGCACAACGACGTGGCGAATTCGACGGTTTCCGAAGAGACGGTGGAGTCGGCAGACGAGCTGTCCGAAGCGGTGCCGCAAGTGCTTTCGAGTCATCTTGCTCCCGCCCAGGAAACATGTCCGGAACTCTACGGGCGCCTGGTGGGTTCGTTGGACGCGTCGCATGTTGTGTGCGTGTCGTGCCGTCCGCAGGAAGACTATGCCGCTGCTTTCGATACGCAACGGGTGGTGTATTTGGATGCTCGCGTGCGCGATTGGGCGCAGCGCTATCAAAGCCTAGATTGGGAAGGGTAGGGGCTGGGTTTGTCGAAGGCGACGAACAGCACTCTGATAGACGTGCAAATCGCGCGGACTTCGTCGGGCAATGCGATCGAGTTCGGGTTGCGTTTCCTTTCGGCGGCTGCGCTGGGCGTCGCGTTCCTGTTCGTCGTGCACCAAAGCCTTGGACTGGACGCCATCGGCGCGAGCTTCTGGGTGATGTGCGCATCGTGCGCGGCGGGATGCCTTGTCGCTTTGCTGCCGACGCTGATCGGCGCGTGGTTGGCCAGGCGCTTCGGCAGTCCGCATGCGCTTGTAATCGGCCTGGGGCTGTTCGCCCTCGTCGTGGTCGTGGCGGCATGGGGGCCGCTCGCCATCGGATTGAACAGCTATCTGAACTGCGCATCCGACGTGCTTACGGGAGCAAGTGGGACGATGCAGGCCCATTTCGCTGACGGTGGGGCATCTTCGGTGGGCGTGTTGTTTTTC
>CAMORQ010000203.1 GCA_946623915.1 uncultured Coriobacteriaceae bacterium
CCCCAATTCTGACGCCCCGAAAGTCCGCGGCGAGCAGGCGCGGCCCGCCATCGTCGTTTCGCGTACCCATCCCGACCTCATCCGCCGTCTGTTCGAAATCGAAGTGCCTGAAATCTACGACGGCATGGTTGAAATCAAGTCGATCGCGCGCGAACCAGGTGCGCGTTCGAAAGTGGCTGTGCATTCGCGCGAAGCGAACCTCGATCCGGTGGGCGCTTGCGTTGGCCCGAAGGGTAGCCGCGTCCGCATGGTCGTCGAGGAGCTGCGCAACGAACGGGTCGACGTAATCCAGTGGGACGAAAACCCCGCCGTGTACGTGAAGAACGCTTTGTCGCCTGCGAAGGTGACGCGAGTCGAAATCGACGAAGAGTCCAACTACGCCACCGTCGTCGTGCCCGACGACCAGCTTTCGCTGGCCATCGGCAAAGAAGGACAGAACGCCCGTTTGGCTGCCCGCCTGACCGGCTGGCATATCGACATCAAATCCGCTTCGTTCGCCGGCGAAGCCTCGCTGCAGGACGCATCGTTGCTCGACGACGAAGTTGCGCCCGAAGCCGACGAAGCGGGATTGTGCGAGCACGTGAGCGATGAAGGCGTGCGGTGCCGCAACCATGCGCGTCCTGGCTCGCGTTTCTGCGGCGTACACGCCGACGAAGAGGAGTAGCACTTGACGCACGTTGCCGACAACCCCGTCGCGTCCTCGCCGCGAAAGCGCGAGCGCACGTGCATCGCCTGCGGCGGCAAGGCCGTCAAAGGCGGTCTGCTGCGCATCGTCCGCACGCCGGATGGCGCGGTCGTCTTCGATGCGACGGGAAAGGCGTCGGGCCGTGGGGCGTACGTGTGCTCTGCGGAATGCGCCGAGCGCGTCGGCGCAGAGCGTCTGGGGCGGGCGCTGAAAACGAAAGTGACCCCCGAAACCATGCAAGACGTTGCAAACGCATTGCATGAACACCTTGAGGCAGTGGAGAGGTAAGAGGAGAATCGAATGGCAGATATGCGCGTACACGAGTTGGCAAAAGAGCTGAACCTTTCGAGCAAGGAGCTGCTTGCGCGCCTGGCGGAAATGAAGATACCTGCAAAGAGTCACGCGAGTGTGCTCAACGACGCCTACGTGCAGAAGATTCGCAAGAATCTCGAACCCGAGCTGAAAGAAAAAGCGGGCATCATCGACGACGAAGAAGCCGAAAAGCTCGCTGCCGAAAAGGCTGAAGCCGAAGCGAAACGAGCCGCTGAAGAGGCGCAACGCCGAGCAGCGGTGGAAAAAGAACGCGCCGAGCGCGAAGCGGAGCGTCGCCGCCGCCAGATGGATACAGGCAGTGGAGTCTACGCCGGCTCCGCCGATTCCGACGCAGCGGTGCAGCCGACCGAGGATGCACCCCTTGCCGACGACGAGGAAACCGAGGCGCCTGTCGCGGATGTCCCTGCCCCCGCACCTGCTCCCGCACCTTCGCTGTACGCTGGTCTCGAAAGCCAGATAGCTTCCGAAGCCGAACGGGTCGAGCGGGAGGCCGCGGAAGCCGCCGCACGCGCACGGCTCGCTCAGGTTGCCGAAGACGTTGCCAAAAAGCAGGCGGTCGAAGAGAGACTGCGCGGTTCGCGGACGGGCAAGGCCAGCAAAACCGCCGAGCCCGAGCCGGTCCATGTTCCCGAAGCCGCACCTGTCGCTCCGAGCGCTTTCGATTCGCTGCTTTCCCAAATCGAAAGCGAGCAACAGCGCATGGGCGCCGCACATGCGAAGGAGCAGGCGGCCGTGGCCGAACCGAAGAAGAACCAGGGCCGCAACACGTTCGAGCCCGATGTGCCCGAACTCGCCGGCGCAGACGACGGCGAGGATGTCTATGCGAAGATGGCCGTGCAGGCCGAAAAACTTCAGCGAGACAAAGTGCTCGCCGAGGCTCGAGCCGCCGTGGAGGCTGCGAGCCACGAAGGCGAAGGCCGCCGCAAGAAGCGCAAGGAGAAGCGCGAAGCCGAAGCTCGCGAGCGCGCTGAAATCGAAGCGCTCGAAAAGGGCTTGGACCCCGATTTGGTGCTCGATGATTCCCTGATCGAGGTCCCGCAGGGCGCCAGCGTTCAGAAGTTCGCAGAGCTGCTCGGTGTCGCCCCCAACGACGTCATCAAGCGGCTGTTCATGCTCGGTCAGGTTCTCACGCTCACCCAGACCATGTCCGACGATCTCGTGGAGCTCATCGCCGACGACATGGGACGCAAGGTGCGCGTCGTCTCCCCGGAAGAAGAGTATGCGGTCGTCTACAACGACACCGAAGCCGATCTGGTGCCGCGCCCGCCCGTCGTCACCGTCATGGGACACGTCGACCACGGCAAGACCAGTCTTCTCGACGCGATCCGCGAGACCGGCGTGGCCGAGCGCGAAGCCGGAGGCATCACGCAGCACATCGGCGCGTCCGTGGTGGAGATCGACGGCAAGCAGATCACGTTCATCGACACGCCTGGCCACGAGGCGTTCACCGCCATGCGTGCCCGCGGTGCTGCGATCACCGACGTCGTCGTGCTCGTGGTCGCGGCAGACGACGGCGTCATGCCGCAGACGGTCGAGGCCATCAACCATGCTAAGGCTGCAGGTGTGCCCATCGTGGTCGCCGTGAACAAGATCGACAAGCCAGGCGCCACGCCCGACCGCGTTCGTCAGGAGCTTACCGAATACGAGATCATCCCCGAAGAATGGGGCGGATCAAACATGTTCGTCGACGTGTCCGCGAAGCAAAACCTGCACATCGACGACCTTCTCGAGACGATCATCCTACAGGCGGACGTGCTGGAACTGAAGGCCAACCCGAACGCTCTTGCAAGCGGCTATGTTGTCGAGGCCAATCTTGACAAGGGCCGCGGACCTGTTGCCACAGTGCTCGTGAGGCGCGGTACGCTCAAGCCCGGCGACGTTGTCGTGGCGGGCACCAGCTACGGTCGCGTACGCGCTTTGGTTGGACCGCTTGGCAGTAACGTGGACGAAGCCCGTCCTGCCGATCCGGTCGAGATCCTGGGTCTGTCCAGTGTTCCCACCGCAGGCGACGAGTTCCGTGTATTCGAAGACGAGCGCGACGCCCGCAAACTGGCCGAAGAACGCGCCCTGCGCGCCCGCCTGAAGGCGCAGGAACGCAGCCACATGACCCTCGACGAGCTGTTCAGCCACATCAAAGAGGGCAAGACGACCGAGCTGAACCTGGTAGTGAAGGCCGACGTGGACGGCTCGATCGAAGCCCTGCGCGATGCGTTCTCGAAGATGGACCAGTCCGAGGTGAAGATCAACATCATCCATGCTGCCGTGGGCGGCATCACCGAAACCGACGTCACGCTGGCCGCTGCGTCCAACGCTATCATCATCGGCTTCAACGTGCGCCCCATGGGTAAAACGCGTTCCGTCGCTGAAAAGGAAAAAGTGGACATCCGCCTGTACCGCGTCATCTACCAGGCCATCGAAGACATCAACGCGGCGCGCGTGGGCCTGCTTTCGCCCGATATCGTGGAAAAGGACACCGGCATTGCCGAGGTGCGCGACACCTTCAAAGTGCCGAAGGTGGGCACCGTTGCGGGCTGCTACGTCATGGAGGGCGAAATCAACCGCGAAGACAAGGTGCGCATCGTGCGCGACGGCACGGTCATCTTCGAGGGAGAGATCGATTCCCTGCGTCGTTTCAAGGACGACGTTAAAAGCGTGCGCTCCGGCTACGAGTGCGGCATCGGCATCGCCGGCTATCAGGACATCAAGGTGGGCGATACGATCGAAGGCTATCAGGTTGTGGAAGTGGAGCGCACCGAATAGCGCATACGATTTCAACGGGGGGCACGCGTCGACTGGGTTGCGGCGCGTGCCTTCCATTGCACGAGCGTCTTTCGCTCGTTTCGTTTCGGAAAGGACGATTGCATGAAACAGGGATCTTCTAACAGGAAAGTGAACGAGCAGGCGCGCGAGGTCATAGCGAACGCGCTTCTGTTCGACGTGTCCGACCCCCGCCTGCATCTCGTCACTATCACGGGATGCGAAGTGAGCTTCGACCGAAGCGTTTGCAACGTGTACTACACAGCCGATGCGAACGAATACGATTCGGTGGCTGCCGCCTTCGAATCCGCATCTGGCCACATCCGTTCTGTCATGGCGCGCAAGCTGGATTGGCGTGTTGCGCCCGAACTGCGCTTCCACCTAGACGGTAGCGTCGACGAAGCGCAACGCATCGAAAGCGCCCTAGCGCGGGAAGCCCAGCGCTTCGAGGCGCCGGAAAGCGAAGCGGGGCAAGCCCATGTCTAAGATGGTCTCGCTCGAGGAAATCGCGCAGAACCTGCTCGCGCGCGACGATTTCGTCATCTGCGGCCACATCGGTCCCGACGGGGATTGCTTGGGGTCGCAGCTTGCCCTGGCGTTCGCTCTGCGCAGCTTGGGTAAGGCGGCCACGTGTCTGCTGGCTAAGGCAGACGCTGTCGACTACTCGCTTTCGCAACTTCCCGGCATGCAGGACATGGTCGTCGCAAAGGACTTCGACGGCGTTGCGGGCACGTTCGTGACCGTCGACGTGCCGTCCGCAATGCGCATGGGGGAAGAAGCTGCCCGCTTGCATGGCGAAGCCGCCCATACCATAAGCATCGACCACCATCTGTCGAGAGAGGCGCCTTCGCAGTTGAACTAC
>CAMORQ010000204.1 GCA_946623915.1 uncultured Coriobacteriaceae bacterium
TAGCCGAAGGCAATCCAGAATATGACAAATGACCTGTCCCCTTGTCATATTGTCATAGCAATCATAGAGGGCATTGCTGCCACTGTATTCATCTGGGTATTCACGCGGCAATTCTGCGGACTCTTTGGCATTACCGAAGGACCAGGGCTCGAGTCGTCGATTATCGCACTGAGAATTGTCTCGCTGGGCTTCGTGTTCTGCAGCGCGGTATCGCTGACCACTTCCTACTACATGCTTATCGACCGCATAGGAATGGCGACCTGCATCGCCTGCTTCCAGAACGGTCTTCTTTATGTGGCGTTGCCCATACTGGGCTCGACGCTTTTCGGTTTCAACGGCATGTGGGCGGGCTTTGCCGTGGCTCCTATCATTACGCTCGTGTGCGCATACGGCTTCGTGCGTCTGCGCTTCGGTAGGGAGAGGTTCCCCTTCCTGCTGAATGACGGGGACGCGAAGCTCGTCGTGCTGGACGACACCTTGTCGCCTGAGGCCGCTGTCTCGCTTTCTGGGCGCGTGAAAGACGCTTTGCTGTCGCATGGTTATACCAAGGAAGCGGCAGGCCGAGCTGCGCTCTTTACCGAAGAAATTGGCCTGACCATTCTGGAGATGAACAAGCAGGCGAAAAAGCCGGTTCTTATCGAGCTTTCGCTTTTCTTCAAACCCGATTCGGTGCTTATCGTCGAGCGGGATTCGGGGGAGCTGTTCGACCTCACCAATCCCGACATGCACGTCGAGGGCCTCAGCGGTTTTGTGCTGAGCGGACTTATGCTTGCCCAATAGGAAAAGGCGCACCTTGTAACTACCGGCCATAATCGGAACATGATTCGTTTCGCAAAATAAGGAACCGCCGTGAACTTCTTCGACGAGATCAACGCCGACTGGGAGTCCGGCAGGCTGTTCATGTCCAAAGAGTCGCTGGAGCCCGTCCTGGGGCTCGAGAGGGCCGAGAACCGCGTCGGGGAGATACGGCCAGACGAGGAGGTGAGGGCCAACGCGAAGGTGATCATGAAACTGGCGCTTGACGACTACGCCAATGCGGCGTAGGGTACGTGGGGAGGCGGCGGGATTTTTTCTGAGGGCATGCCCTCAGAAAAAATTGATACGGCCGGCATTCGGACAGGCATCGACGCCCTTCATACACCACTAAATCCGACGCAACCAGAACGATGGGGAAATGACCGTAATCGCTTTGTCCAACTGTTCTGGCGAGGACAGTTTGTCGAGCGCTGTTTTCCTGTAGGTATTTGCCATCGATCCTCCCGATTGCAAGATTTATTGCGGGCTATCTTTAACCGAACGAACATGTTCTAGATCGCGCGCTCGCAACTTGCGGCGCGCCAGCAAATCCAGCAGAAACCGCATACAGCTACAGCAGATGGTCCTCTAAAACCCTCCCATCAAAAACCCTCTTTAAATAATAGTGGTATTGCTGCTCATTCTGTCTGAGACAATGATGCACAAGCGCAACGGTGCAGAAAATGCAGTGGCGCCGTCCTTTTGCAGACTATTGGACGCATACTGCACAACCCGCTTATAGCAAGAAAGCCCGAACCTACCGCAATCGGCCACGGCGGTAATGCATGCGCTCGTATAACCTATAATGAACGCATCAAAGGGGCCGTCCAAAGATATGAGGCTGTCGTGATCAAGTGGCTTGCAAATAATCGCACATTACTGGGGTTGATTTTCACCCTCGCGTCAGCCGTGGCTTCCTTTGCGCTTAGTTGGGTGCTTTTCGACGCCCGGGAAACCCTTCTGAGTGTGGGCGAGCGTCTGTACGACTGCGGTATCGACGTTTTTGGGTCCTTCGTCTGTGCTGCCCTGTACTTCGGCAGCATGAGACAGGAAGGCAGCGGGGCACGGGAATTTCGCATCCTGGTCGTCTTGGCAAGCGCCGGCTTCCTGGTAAACGGGTTTATGTTCTTCGTGGGGCTCGCACTGAAGCAGGAGACGCTTTTCTTTGCGTTTGCCATGGCTAGCAAGCTGCTCGACATCCTGATTATCTACTTCTTCTACCGCTACGTTAGAATCACGCTCGACTTCAAGGGCAAGCTCGCAGGCCGGGCGGACAAGGGCATCCCCATCCTGATGGCCCTGCAAATACTCGTCTTGCTGTCCAACCTGTTCTTTCCGCTTACGTTCTGGGTCGACGAGAACGCCGTGTACCACGCTACGGATACTTCCCCAGCGGAAGACGTGTACCTTATCGTGGCATCAATCATCACGACCATCCTGATTTTCCGGAGCGAAAGCCCCCGCAACCAGAAGATGGCCGCCCTCACGTTCATCTTCCTGCCGCTGTTCAACTTCCTCGTGACCCCCGGGGAGTTCGGCAACGCATCCAACTACGGGATGATCATGATGTCACTGGTCATCATGTACTGCATCATCTTCAACTACAACAGCTCCAAGCTCGTATCCACGCAAGCAGATCTCAACACGGCCACGGCGATTCAGACGGGCATGGTGCCTTCGGCCCCGCCCACGGGGGAGGCGTTCGAGGTGCACGCGAGCATGAACACGGCCAAGGAAGTGGGCGGCGACTTCTACGACTGCTTCATGATCGACCAGAACCGTCTGTGCGTCGTCATCGCCGACGTCAGCGGCAAGGGCATGCCCGCGGCGCTGTTCATGATGCGGGGCACCACCGTGATCAGGGACCACGCCCTCATCCGGGCCTCCACCGCGGAGATACTCACCGCTGCCAACGCGCGCCTGTGCGAAAGCAACGACGAGGGCATGTTCATAACCGCCTGGATCGGCATCCTGGACACGCGTACGATGACGATGCAGTACACCAACGCCGGGCACAACTACCCAGTGCTGCTTCGCAGGGACGCACCCTGCGAGCCGGTGGAGGACATCCATGGGCTCTTCCTTGCCGGACTCGACTTCACCGAGTACAACCAGAGCGAGCTCGCGCTCGGGCCGGGGGACCGCCTGTTCCTCTACACCGACGGCGTCACCGAGGCCCACGACCCGGACAACGCCCAGTACGGCGAGGATCGGCTGAATGCGGTCCTGGAGCGCACCCGACACTCCCCCGGCGACGCCGTGCTCGAAAGCGTCGCCACGGACATCGACGACTTCGCGCGAGGCGCGCCCCAGTTCGACGACATCACCATGGTCGTCCTGGATATCAAGGAGCAGGCAGTGTGACACCAACGCGTCGTTGCTGTCACGTTTGGATAATCCGCCCCGCGTCCTGGCCGGAACGGGGGCATGGGAAGGGGGCGCCGGTTAGTTTGGTGCCCCCCCTTTTTTTCGCGGGCGGAAAGGCAGGTTCTAGCGAACGTCGCAACACCAAAGGCGTTGAAAGGAGCTTTTGGTGGAGTGGGTTTACAACGGGATTTCCTATCCCAGCAAAAGGGAAATGCAGGCAGCCAGACGCAACCATTACCTTGAGCTTGTGCAGTCAGGCATGAACTACACGCAGGCCGCGAAAGCCGTCGGGGTGTCCAAAAGGACCGGAAAAGTTTGGCGCAACGGCCGCACGAGATCCACCGGGCGCAACGAGAAACCCAGCATCGACTGGTATCGTGGCGACATGGACGAACCGAAAGAGATCCACGAGAGGTACCTGAGCCAAGACGAGCGTCTTCGCATAGCCGACATGCTCGCCTTGCACAGGACCGTCACCGAGATAGCCGAGGCGCTGGGGAGAAACAAGTCGACGATCAGCCGCGAAGTGCGGCGCAACACGGACCCGAGGTCGAACGAGTACATGCCCTACCGCGCACAGCAGCTATCGACAGAGCGCCTGAAGCGGCCCAAGCCGAGGAAGGTGCTCGACTACCCGCCTCTGCGCGACTACGTGCAGCAAAAGCTCGACGAGCATTGGTCGCCCGAGCAGATTTCCCATCGCCTGAAGGTGGATTTCCCCGATAATGAGCATATGAGAGCATGCCCCGAGACAATATACCAGGCGATATACATCCAGGCTAAAGGCCAGCTCAAGCGCGACCTGGAGAAGAAGCTGCGCTCCGGGCGGGTGAAAAGGAGGCCCAGGGCGCCCGAAGGCGAGCGCAAGAGCCGCTTCCGCGACCCGATGGTCATGATATCCGAGCGCCCGGCAGAGGTGGCCGACCGGGCGGTTCCCGGGCACTGGGAGGGCGACCTCATCGTCGGGGCGAACAACAAAAGCGCCATCGGCACCCTCGTGGAGCGGACCAGCCGCGACACGATCCTGCTGCACCTTCCAGACGGCCACGACTCCGAGCACGTCCAGGAGGCCGTCATAAAGAAGATGCAGCACCTGCCGCGGCTGATGCTCAACTCGCTTACCTGGGACCAGGGCAGCGAGCTGGCCCAGCACCTGAAAATCGGGGCGGCCCTGGACATCCAGGTCTACTTCTGCGACCCGCACTCCCCCTGGCAGCGTCCGACGAACGAGAACACCAACGGCCTGCTGCGCCAGTACTTCCCGAAGGGAACCGACTTGAGCATCTACCCCGAAGAGTACCTGGATGCCGTGGCCGAAGAGCTCAACGACAGGCCGAGGAAAGTGCTTGGATGGAGAAAGCCCAGCGAGGTGTTCCTTGAGCTCGTGGAGGAGTCGATTGCGCTATGATGCAAGGACCAATTTTTATAAGGCGGTGTTGCAACCACCGCTAGAATCCGCCC
>CAMORQ010000205.1 GCA_946623915.1 uncultured Coriobacteriaceae bacterium
ACGCGTGGGGCTCCGACAACGATCACAACTGGCAAGCCGATGGCGACATGCGCTGGGACTCGCACGGCTAGAGAGAGGCAGGGACGCAACGTATAGATGAGTTGGAACGTTTACAGCGGGTTGCCTGCCGATGCGCGTTGGGGGCTGGACGAGTTTTCACACCTGTCCTTCCCCACGGGCCAAGCCGTAATCGAAGGGCTGGACTATTGCGACGCAGATAACGTCGGCGCGTACGTACAGCGCGCCATCGACGAAGGGCTGCGGCTGTCTCCCGACGAGGCCTGCGAAATCCTGGAATACTACTGGCCCGAGGGGTACCGCTCCGTGTTGCCCGTGGTCGATACCGCCCTGTCAACCAGACAGGCCTTGGATGTGCTGGACTATGCTGTAGACCCCGACGACACTGTGAAAACGATACGGTATTTAGCCATGAAAGGCACCCGCTACGATGCGGCTGCTATCGCAGAGCTGGAAGAGTATTTCGGGGAAGAAGAGGCACTGGCCGCGCGGGAAAGCATGTTGCCCGAACTACCCGGGCGGTCGACGTCCGATGCGCCCGCCGAGCGCACGAAGGACTCCGGACAAGAGCGATTCACCTTCGAGCAGGCGTTCGACTACTGCGATGTCCATATGCGCATCGGCATGGACAAAGCAGCGATCGCGCAGCTTATGGACGACGTGCTGGCGAACACCGACTGCACGGATGAAGAACGCGAAGAGCTGGCCATGGCCTTTGGCGTCATGGACCTCCCCGACCCCCGCTAAGGCACTTCTGTGCCAGGCATATCATCGGGTAGAGCGAGCGCCGTTTGAGCTATGCCGCGCTCTGGGCTTCGGCCTCCATACCGCCATCCACGCTGCTTGCGGCCCTAGACGATTCCGTTTGCGCCGCATCCTGCGTCTCGTCGACTGCAGAATCGGCGGACTTGCCTTCTATGACTGCCAGGGTTTCTGCACGCTGCTCTTCGATGGACTCCATGATTTCCTGCTTCAGGGATTCCCGGTTAATGGCTTCGTCGGCCTTTTGTATCGCGAGGTCACTGCCCACAAATATTATGATACTGGCCACCTTGCCTCCAGGCAGGAAGGGCAGCAGCCCTCTGATAACCCTTGTTATCCCCGCACTCGCAGCACGTTCCGCTATGCCCTTGAAGATGGTCTTCTGCCCCATTTTCGCCAGAAGCTTCTTGGCAATGAACCCGCCTACGATGCCTGCACCTGCGCTTATTCCCAAACGTTCTTTTGCATGCGAAATTTGTTCGATAGGCTTCAAGGTTAGGTCCAGTTTTGCATCGAACGACTCGGGGCCCTTTGCCTCCATCACCAGCCAATCAGGATATTCCTTGGTCAGCTCGTAATTATCTAGTTCGCTTTTTAGCTGCTCGCGCAATTCTGCAGCCTTCACCCCACTTTTCTCGAGTTCGTTGGCTATCAGCGTATCGTCGATGCCCTGGTTTATCTGCTGGTCAAACTGGTCGGATATGAAGTCGTTGACTTCGCCGGTTGTCAGCTCCACTATCTTCCCGCGCAGCTCTTGGAAAAGCGTTTCCCAATCCCCGAAGGGACGGTAGAGCCAATCCAGATACCCATCGACATTCGCAATGCGCTTGTCGAAAGATTCGTTGACTAGCTTGATCAGCCTTTCCTTCTGTTCGGCTTCGATCTGCAGAGCCTCTTGCTCCCCTTTGGCAAGTATTTCGTCCACTTTTTGCGGGTCATAATGCTTTCCGTCAAGTGTATACACCAAAAAGCTGACCTGATTCCGAGCGAATTCTTGCGCGAAGGTGTACTCCCTCGTTGCTGCGATGTCAGCCGCTTTACCGTCCGCGACCACAAACCCGGCAACTAACACGACCGGCAACAGCACCGACAGGGCGACACAGTGCTTCAACACGGGCTGCGATGCAACGCCGTCGCCACGGTCGAGCGGCGTGAATGCGCGTTTGAGCTCTAGCGCCCGTATCGAACAGGCCGAAAGCAGGCTCGACAGCCCGAGGAACGTGCCCAGGTACAACAGCATATGAAGCAGAATGTGTATCCCGTACGAACCTTGCGCCGTCTTCGACAACGCATAGGTTTTCAGTCCATCGATTGTCGCTAGCGCTTCTCCGCTTTCGGACAAAATGGTCGAGGGAGAATTCTCGTAGGGCTTCGGCTCCGCCAAGAACGCATCGGCGGCGCGCTCGAATTCGACAGCGGGCTGCATCTGCATCACCACCAGATACGCAAGACACAGCACGATGCACAGCACGACGCTGCTTACAATGGCGGTATACGAATCTCGCAGAAGCGGGATGGTTTCTCTGTTGAAGAACCTGCCCACAAGCATCGAAATACCCAGGTAACCTGGCACGGCTAGCACAGCAAGCACCCACATCGGCATCTGCCATTTTGGACACTCGAGTAAAATGCCGGCTGTCAGAATCGCCGAAACCACGAAGCCTATGACCAGGGAGAGTGTACGCCCCCGGTAGACGCGCGCTATGGCGCCGTCTGCCGTGAACCTTTTCTGATTGAAAGTTTTACTAACAACGCGATGGTATGCCCACGCAATTGCGGGCAGCATGCTCAAACACGCCCACACCAGCGCAACACACCATACGGGCATCGTCGGCACCGCTTTGGAAAACACATATAGCGCAGCGACCAGAACGAATGCTTTCACCAGATATGCGGTCCAGCTACCAGGCAACAGTGTGCCATTGCTGGCAGCGGAGAGGACGGAATCAGCCTGCGAGGCACTTGCAGAGCCAGCAGCGGAACCTGCGGCCACACTGGAATCGGGACCATCGGCGGAGGCGGCAGAACTGGCGGCAGCATCGGCGCGCCGACCGAAAGCAATACCGTCGGCTGGTTTGTGAGCGGAAGCAGCGGCCATGTCGGTTCTCCTCTTGTTCGCAGGATAGGTCGCATCGAAATATCTCGTGACCATATTGTAGCCTTTGCACACGCTCGAAAAGCTGCTGTACAAAACGCATCGGAGACGGCCCGTAAACAGTTTGTGAACCCTTGGGCGATCTGGTCCCGCAGCACGTGCGAATATACAAAATGAAGCCGTACGTAACCGCTTCGCCTGACAAGGAGGTCATCGTGGCGAACAAAAAACTACTGGCTTTGGCAGCAACAGGAGCTTTGGCGGCAGCCTTGGCTTTGGGTGGATGCGGCGGATCACAGGCATCGTCTTCTTCGGCAGCAACGTCGGGATCTGCCGATGCCGCAGCAACTGCATCGTCTGCCGTCGACACTGCAACCCCTGCGGCGAACAGCACGAGTGCTTCGACTTCGGCGAGCACATCGGCTTCCGGCGCCACCCAATCTAGCACAGCCACGGCACCGGCACAGGGATCTGCCGCTGGCGACTACATCGGCGAAGACGCCGCACTGACCGCTGCACTTGCCGACGCCGGCATTGACGCAAGCGAATGCTCGTTCACCAGCGCTACGCTAGACGCCGACGACGCTGTTCCGCACTACGACGTTGAATTCAATGCTGGTGGTGCAAATTACGACTACGAGATTGACGCTGCGACAGGCTCCGTTATCACGAGCGAATCGGAAGTCGACAACGATTAAGCACGCGTACGGCTCGATTCGAGTCCGTTATGCCGGACTCGAGCACGATCTAGCGCATCGCAAATAACAGAAGGGGCGGCACGTCTTGCTGCACCTTCGCAATGTGCTACAGAACCATGGCGCGGACGGTCCCTTCGACAAGCCGCGCAGCGTCTTCCCCCGCTATGGCAAACACAGTGGCCAGTTCCTGGTCGAAGTTCATTTCGTTCAACGCTTCGGGCCCAAGACCCGCTGCATAGTTGCTAATCATGTTGATACCCAACACGCGCATGCCCACCTGCCGCGCCGCTATTACTTCCTCGCACAAGCTCATCGCAACCGTCGACGCACCCCACGATGCGAACGCCTGTATTTCCGCTGGTGTTTCGAAACTTGGGCCCAGAAGCCCCAGATACACACCTTCCTGCGCATGAATGTCCAGTTCAGATGCTACCTGCAACGCCGTTTCGCGAAATGCCACATCGTAGGCGTCTTCCATGCTAAAGAACCTAGGTCCCAAGGCTAAAGCTTCTCGGCCTTCCACCGGATTGCGCCCCATGAAGTTGATGTGGTCACTGATGATGCAGAAGCTGCCGGGCTCCAGCCCGTCTGCAATACCGCCTGCCGCGTTCGTCGTAAACAACGCGCCTACCCCCAGAAGATGAGCGAGCCACACGGGGAACGCCACTTCTTGAGCCGTATAGCCTTCATAGCCATGCAGCCTACCCTGCATGGCGATAATGCGCTTACCGCCTAACGCACCGAACACGAACTGCCCCACATGCTCTTCGACAGTCGATTCGCGTAGGAACGGAACGTCTGCAAACGGCACGGTAATGGGATCTTCGATGCGATCTGCCACATGATTCAGCCCGCTTCCCAGAACAAGCAGAATCTGTGGTTGCACGTCGCTGGCAACAGGTCGCAGGTAGGCTTCGGCTTCCCGTAATTGCTCGATAAGACTCGTGGTTGCCGTCATACGTTAGCCTTCTTTCTTGCCAAATAAATCTCACCGCCTAGTATACGCCTGCCCATCGCATGACAAATGCG
>CAMORQ010000206.1 GCA_946623915.1 uncultured Coriobacteriaceae bacterium
GCAGGACCCGTCCCCGACGACGAATGCCGCGAATGCGTGTGGTTGCCGCTTTGCGCGGGCGGCTGCCCCCATAAACGCCTGTTCGCCGGGCGGGCGTGCGTACCCTACAAAGACAACGCCGAAGCCTACGTGCTCGCACTTCACGCACGCATCGGCAAAGAAAAGGCTGACGAAGAAGACGCGCAGGACGACTAGCGAGAAGCTTTTTTGCGCTACCCAGCCTGAAAGAAGATATCCCGCAAACACGCAGGCATGGACGCAAACATCATCTCGACCACGGCCACGGCAGGCGTGATGTTGTCGGTGAGCAGCCACTCGCGCGTCATGCCCACGGCGCCAAAGCAGTACAGGCGGATGGCGAAGAGGGTCTGCGTGTCCAGCGTCTCGCCACCGGACAAACGCTTCGCCTCCTGGGTGTAGCGCGCCGCGAAATAGTCGACCATGTAGGCCCACAAGGGATTTTGGGAGTTGTCTTCGTAGGCGCGCTTGTAGAAGATGAAGTCGTTGCGCATGCTGTTCATGCCGTGCGCCGCCGACTCCACTGACAACACATCGGTGTTCAGCGCCGAATGGGCGAAGGTCCATGCCACCAAGTCGTACTTGTCCTTGAAATGATAGTAGAAGGTCGGGCGCGTGATTTCCGCCTCAGAGCAGATTTCCGACACACGGATTTTGTCGATGGGTTTTTTCACCATCAACTTCTTCATGGCGTCGGCGATCCAGAGCTTCGTACGTTCTGCCATGTATCCTCGCTCATACAGAATGCGATTCCTGCCGTGAATTCTAGTATATGCGAGCCTTCGGCAAGGCGGCCACGTACTATAGAATTAGCGAACAAGAGCGGCGAACGCGATTGGAGCCACCATGAAACTGAAGAGGATGCCTTACGCGCTGACTGTGTGCAAGGTTGAAAAAGTCTCTGACATAGACCTGAGCAGAGACTTTTTCTTCGTAGGCAAGACAGATGACGAGATTTCCCTGGTCTGCACCACGGAAAACGCCCCCACGAAGACGCTTGAGCGGGAGGATGGATGGAGGGGATTGCGCATCGAAGGGATGCTTGACTTCTCGCTCGTCGGCATACTGTCGAAGATATCTGGGGTGCTCGCGGACGCGGGCATCGGCATCTTCGCTGTCTCAACGTACAACACCGACTACATCTTGGTGAAAGCAGAGAACATCGACAAAGCCGTTGCCGTTCTCGCCACCGCCGGATACACCATCGCCTAGTCCTCGCATCACCTGCCGAAAAAACGACAGCCCAAAGATTCCATTCTCAAAGAAAAGCCGCCGTCCGGGGTGTTCACGGAACGAGACAATCGCCTGCGCGTATTGTTTTGCGATCGCCAGGAGCGAAGGCCGCGAACGTTCCGACGCGAACCTGACCTCCATCGCAGGCGGGGCAGTTGAGCCGGCCCGCGCGACGGCTACGGGCGCGGCACCATCGGCCTCTAACTGGAACGCGACTACCTTATTCACCTCGAAAGCGCTGGTAGGGCCGGCATTGCGCGAGGATGTGCTTGACATGCGCTGCAACCGACAGGCACTGTCATGCAGACGAGCTATCATGCAGACAGATATAGAGACGAAAAGGCCTTGACGACGCATAAGAGCATCGGAGGAGCGTTAACGCATGCCACGTGACAAAGGGAACCGCCCCTCCTGTCGCGCTCTTGTGTACAATGGCCCTCGATAGTTTACCTATTCTTACTTTTGGGGGTCGCCCCATGGCCATGCAAAAAGAATCGTTCTCCATCGAAGATGCCGGGTTCTTCGGGGCGTACTACCCGTGCCCGTCTAACAGCAACTCCGCATTCGTGTTGATGCTCGGCGACGACGTGGACGACCTGCTCGCCCGCGCCGGCGCGAAATGGATGCACGCCCAAGGCTGCAATGTGCTGTGCATGGCACCGGGGCCGAAGGACTACAGCCATCACAACTACCCGTTAGAGCGCTTCGGTTTGGCATTGGACGTGTTGCGGCAACGTGGCAACACGCGTTTCGGCATTGCGGGAGCGTCAACCACGGGTATGCTGTCGCTGATCGCAGCCTCGTATTATCCCGACTTCACGCTGACGATCGCGCTTTCACCCAGCGACTTCGTGATGCAGGGATTCATCCGCGACGGATTAGACGGCGCTGACGAGCGGCCAGCCGACGGCGAATCCAGCGTGTCCTGGCATGGCGATCCGCTGCCTTTCCTTCCCTACGCCTACAAGCATCCCGAATACTGGGCTCGCTTGAAGCAGGAGGCAAAGGACACACGCGGAATAGCGGCCGCGCGCGGGATGTTCGACGAATCGGAGCGACGGCACCCACTGCAGGAAAACCAACTGATCAAGGTGGAACGCATCCGTGGGCACGTAGTGTTCGTCGGCGCCGAAGACGACGCGCTGTGGGACACCTGCCGTTACGTCCGTCGCATGGTCGCACGTCTGGAGAGACTGCCGCATGAATGCAGCTATGAGCAGCTGACCTTCGAACACGGCACCCACTTCGTGCTCCCCGAAAGCATGATGAAATGCGTCTTGCCTGTTGGTGGCGGCCTTTTCGTGCGTGCGGCGTTCAAGGCCGCGCGCGACTTCCCCCGCGAATGCCGCGCTACCCGCCTGGAAATCGACCGCCGCCTAGAGCAGGCCATCGCGAACTGGCGCACCCACTGAAGGTTGCAGCACGCGCCAGTCCTTGCCGTGGGCCATCACGTCGTCGAGCACCAAGTGGACGCGCAGAACGACGAAGCCGAAGGCGTTGGCCGTCACCGGCATCACCACCGATGCAATCCAGCGCGAAGGTGCCAGTCCCCGCCAAAAGAGACAAACAGTTGAGGAAGGACGGGAAGAGCACGCACCTGCACCGTAGGACCATCAGCGTCCGGGCAGAGAAAGCCAACTGCCCAACGCCATCAGGGCCAACGCCACAAGGAACCATGCGCCAGGCGCTTCGCCGAAGAGTGCCCATGCCATGGCCACGCCGATGAAGGGCCCCACGGCGTAGTAGGCGCTTGTGCGCGCCGCCCCCAGTCCGCGCTGCGCCCACACGTATGCAAGTATGGACAAGCCATAGCTCGCAAAACCGAGGAGCATCGCCAGAAACGCAGGCGCTATCGTCGGAAGCGAAGAACCTCCGAGCAGCGCGACGAGCAGCGCCCCAGTGCCGCTGCCGACCCCCTTGACAGCCACGACCAGCGCGGGATCGCAATCGGCGATGGAAGCCGTGCAGTTGTTTTCCACTCCCCAGCACAGACAAGCCCCCAGCACGAGGAGCGACCCCGGCGAAAGCGACAGCCCTGCCCCAGGTTCCACCGTGAGCAGTGCGCATGACGCCGTCATCGCCGCAATGCCCGCCCAAAGCCGAGGGGTTATGCATTCGCCGAAGAGCGCGCGGGCGAAGAGCGCCGTCGCAACGATCTCGAAGTTGTTAAGCAGCGAAACACTTTCGGCAGGCGTCGTCTGGAGCCCCGCCATCAGCAGCAGCGGCGCGGCCACGTCAAGCGCGACCATGCCCGCCACGTAAGGCGCGTCGCGTCGTGCCATGCGACGCGAAGACGAGCGCGCTCCAATCGAGCGCCGCGCACCGAGGAAAGCCCACATGCCAACGCCAGCCCCCAGGTAAAGCAAGCCTGCGAGCGCCCCTGGATCGATGCTGCCCATGAGCAGCTTTGAAAGCGGCACGCTCAGCGCGTAGAGGGCGGCTGCCGCCACCGCCAGCCCCACATGCTTCAGGTCACCACAATCGTTCCTAGCAGCCAACGAGCATAACGCCTTTCTAGTTTCCGAACATCTTGTTCTATAATTGGTGCTACACAGCAGGGAGGCAACAGACATCGACCCCCATCCGTTCGTTTCCGAACGGATGACTCCGATTGTTCGGGAGGATGCCATGGCGGACAGAAGGGTCGCCCGCACCGAGGCGGCGGTCATAGCGGCGTTCGAGCGCCTTCTCGACGAGCGGGGCTACACCCGCATGACAGTGCAGGAGATACTCGATGCGGCCAACGTGGGCCGCGCCACCTTCTACGCTCATTTTCAGGGCAAGGAAGGCGTGATGGAGGCTTTCGTCGCAAACGTCATCGAACACGTGGCGGCACCTGCAGACGCCGAGCCCGGGCACGACTTCACCGGGCGCGGCGACATGGAGGCGCAGGTAGAGCATGCGCTGCGTCACGTGGCGGAACACGGCCACGCGGTGCGGGCGCTCCTTATGGGAGGCGGATCGCAGGAGTTCGTCGGCGCGCTGCGCGATGCCGCTTTCGCGCGGCTTCGGTTAGCCGCGCGCGACGACTACGAGGCAAGATTTCTCACAGGCGCTCTCGTCGAAACGGTCGTGCGCTGGGTCGAAACAGATTTCGCCGAGGATCCCCGGAACCTCGCGCGGGCATACACCGAGCACGCCGGTGCCGTACGCACTGCGATGACCGATGCGGCCACAGCGAGTGCAAAGGCGACAGGCCGAATGTCTCGCCGCACGCACAGGGGATGCAACGCTTCATCTACACCACCGCGACCTCGCCATGACGCTGCCCTATCGTGAAGCAGAGCGAGCCTGGGGAGAGGAATCCGTGGACAGGAAATGGTTCGAAACAAATAATGGGA
>CAMORQ010000207.1 GCA_946623915.1 uncultured Coriobacteriaceae bacterium
CACGCCGAACTGCTCGATCGTCGTGCGGATATCGGCTTTCGACATGCCGGTGATGGGAAACGGCATGATGCCGCCCATCATTTCGTTCATGGTAGACGGACCCATGGAAGGTCGGTCGTGCAGGGTGATTTGCTTGCCCATGTGGTTCAGCTGCAAGATGGCCTTCACGCCGTAGTCCTTGATAGCGCTTGCCAGGCGAGCTAGCCCCGTCACGTGTTCCTGGCGTGTGATCATCTGGGAGTTCTCTTCGCCCTTGCCGGCGAATTCGTCGATGAAGGTGCACTCGACAAAGATGATGCCCATGCGGCCCTTGGCTTGCTCGATGTAGAACTTCAGCGAACGGTCGGTGATGAAGCCCTCCTGGTCCGCATTAAGCGTGCCCATGGGAGCCATGACGATGCGGTTGGGCACGTCCCAACGTCCGATGGTCCCTGGCTGCATAAGCTTGGGGAATTGCGTATTCATGAGTGGTTCTCCTCTAACACATACCCCCTTGATCACTCATCCAAGAGGAAGTATAGAGGAATTCCCATTTCAATTCAATATTTTTCTTTTTATTTGGAAATTATTTGAAATCCATTTAGTAGCTTTCCATCTTCCGCTCGAGCTCGTCCATGGAAGCATAGCGATTCACAACGCCGTAAAGTTCTTCGATGAGCTGTTTCTTGTTGGCGAAACTCATGGCGCCTAACGCTGCGAAAGGCAGTCCCAACACTTTGCAGGCAAATGCGGGATCCCAGTCGAGTGTATCCAAGAAAGTATTTAGTTCGCTGATGGCGTTCAGGGAATCGCGCTCGACCAGATCGGATAGCTGGGCGGCCACGCGATCGACCACGCCCCCCTGCGACGACACGAGCGGGAGCTGATAGCTTGCGAACTCGCCCGAGGCAAGGTAGTGCGCGAACCCACCAAGGGAATGGATGTTCCAACGATCCATGTAGTCGGCCGTGGCGGAAAGCAGCGCTATGGCGTCGTCGGGGGGCAGCTTCGTCATCACGCCGGGATGGCGCTGCATGCGAAACATCTTGTGCGCCACGTTGTACGCAACCAGATAAGGCACCTTCACTTCATGGCCAGATAATACCTGTTCAACATCGCTTATTTCGAATTCGATACGCATAATGAAACGGTAGCTTCCATCGAACTCCATCGAAATGGCCTGGTTGGCGGGAAACGATTCCGACGCTTCGGAGTCGACGTTGGCATTGATGTAGTCGGTTATCTGGGCGACATCTACCCCAAGCGCCTCGAAGTTATTGCGCATGTCCTGCGACATTTCTGCGGAAACCACAACAGGCCGTTCGATGAAATCGAACTGTAAGAACCACGCCTGGCTCACGTAACGTCCGCCTACGGACGCGAACAGCAGGTTGGCTACGTCCGGCAGCACAACGCCGTAGAAATCGTCGCTGCCCGCGATGAACGTGAGCATGCGGCGCAGCTGGTCGCGCTCTATGGTCTGCACGCTACCGCCTTCGAGCTTGGAAAGATACGACGGGCTCTTGCCGATGTGTTCTGCCACGTCTTTGGACGACACGCGGTTGCGTGCGCGCATCGTCTTCAGCAACGAAGCCAACTCGGGCGTAACATCGAATTTCATGCCTGCTCCTACCATGCTTGAATCCATGATTTCCTATTATATCCCGAAATTTCCCTTGATTTATTCAATTAATTGAATTACTATCTTACACGCAAGCAGGAGACCCTTGACCACTCATCCATTCCGTTTTGCAAACCTTCCTGCTGACAACTGCAACCTTCTACGGTAAAGGGTCAAATTATGGAAAAACTCACTCACTTCCCGCTGCGCGCCCAAGAAGACGCCATCAAGCGGGCTTTAATTCTTGGAGGATTCACGCTCCTCGACGACGGGCGCGCCCACGAAGTTGAAACGCGCGACTGGACCATCCAGCTGTTCGAGCGTCCTGAAGGCAAAGCGCGCAAGCCAATTCTGCTCGAAGACGGCGCCTATGCCCTACGCTCGGAGCTGCTTGCCGCCCAGCTATCTGGCATCGACGCGAGCAGCCTGCCCTTAAAGGCGTTCTCTGCAGGACGGGTGTACGACGGCAACAACGCAACCCACCCATGCCGCACCTGCATCCAGGGCGTCTGGGCGGCCGATCACATCCCCTTGAACGAATACCTGCGCTTCGGGTCGCTTTTAGTTGAAAGCGTGCTGGGCGTTGGCGCGGAAACCGAGTTGAACACGCTCGACGGCGGCGCTATAGAGGTTACGGCCACCGTAGACGGCACATCCTTCCCCTTTGCGCTGGCGGGACGTGCCACCCCACTCGCACGCGCGCTGCTCGGTGTAGCCAACAGCGACGTATCGGTGTGGTTCTTCGACATCGACGTGGACGCGGTCACGCAAGCGGTCTACGGATTCGAATCTGCCGACGACATGTACAGCCCACTTGCCTCCAGCCTGAAGAAGCACAAAGGCAACGACTCCACATTCGGCGGCCTTTACACCAGCCGCGCGTCCAACATCCTACGCTCCATGGGATTCGCCGAGTTCAGCGGGCTGAAAATCTACGAAGACGACTGCTACAAGAAGATGAACATGATCCAGGAAAGCTGGGACCGCAACAACGCCGGCATCCAGCTGGTCGAGCCGCTGGGTTCTTTCACGGGGCTGCCCACCGTGCTCACCCCCGCCCTGCAAGAAGCGCTTGCCGCCAACTGGAAGGCGGGAGAAAAGAAGTGCCGCTTGTTCGAGTTCGGACACATCTTCCTGCCAGGCATCGCCGGCGGTGCGCCCACCGAAAAGCTGTCGTTGGCGTTTGGCGCCTACGAACCGAAGATGGACAAAGCGAAATGGCAGGCCGTGGTGGACGAATTCCTCACGCGCCTCGGCATCGAAAACCACTTCTTCATCCCACTGCCCCCCGGGCAGGCGCCCGCCTACCACCCTGCTGAAGGATGGGTGATCATGGACCAGAACATGCGCTATCTGGAAAGCAACTTCGGAGGCATTTCACCGGTTGCCCTTGCCAACCACGGCATCGAAACGCAAGCCTACATGGCCATGTTCGAATTCGAACCGATCGAAGCGAAGGCGGCCGAAGAATTCGACTTCACCCCCGCGGAATACCTGTAGGCACATCCACGAACGCAGCAGGTTCAGCTAACGCATTACGCACAAGGGGCCCCGCCGGGGCCCCTTTTGGTGCAACAGCTCAACAGGGCAGATTCTGTCAAAGCCTGCGCATCCACGAACGCAGGCTTTTGCTTCGCATCATGAATTAACGGACGCAAACGAAAGTACTCCGAAGCGTAGTCTTGGTTAGCTTATGCACGCAGGAAGGTGGCAAGCAGCGAAGCGGCGGCGCGATAGAAGGGGATGCGCGATTGTGCCTCGGTCGCTTCAGCGAAGCGCGGCATCCACACTTGCACATGTTCTTCGGCAAACTGCGCGTAGGCCGCAGCAGCCGACCCGCCGGGTAGGTCCCCCGCAGCAGGTGCGCCCTCCGGCGGTGCAACCATGCCCGCCTCGAGCATGGCCAAGTATTGGAGGAACTCCAGTTCGGTGGCCACATGGTCAAGCGGCTCGTTGCTGCCTTCGGGTTGGCCAAGGCCGCAGGATTTCATGAAGCGCTCCGCATCCATGGTGTGCGGGTTCACAAACAGCAGGCCCTGCACGCCATCGTCGACCGAGCGCCAGATGCCTTCGTAAGGCGACACCGCAGCTTTGGGCGCGCCGATGAACAAATAAGTGGCCTCGTTGCGCAGGACATGCTTGAGAGCCTGGACATCTCCGGCAATTTCACCCTCCATCGGGAATTGTGGTGGCCCCGCCCGGAGGGAGGATAAGGACGGGACCAGGCGAAAAGCGTCTGCTTTACTTCAAGAGGTAGACGTTCGGTTCGGTTCCGGCGTCGGGCATGAGCTGCTCGCTTTCGCGTTCGGCAAGCTTCTTTCTATGCGCTCGTGCTTTTATCCGAATGCGCCTTCATAGAAGGAGACGTCGATTCCGCGCTTGCCAGCTTGTCCGAATCTATTGTCCTCGCAGAAGAAGAACGTTGCATTCGCACCTATGTTGACGAGGGCCCGGTTATGGAAGAGCTGCTCACCATAGCGTACCGAAAGCGCGTGGCCTCGCGCTTTCTGGCGGAAGTACGCGACGCTATGCGGGAAAGCGCGAGCCGCACACCGGCAGAAACCGAATTCGGAGAGCACTTCACGAAGCGAGAGATGGACATCATGCGTTTGCTTGCCATCGGACGAACAAATGCAGAAATCGCCAAGAAGCTGTACTTGAGCCTCTCCACAATCAAGAATTACACGCATAGCATCTATCAGAAGCTAGGTGTCCGCAACCGCACCGAAGCCATCGTGCGCATTGCAGAGAAACAGCTGCTCGATTAGATGCGGCAGGGACGTGGATGTCACATCCGCACCTCTGCCGCGTCCGCTGAACCTGTCATGTTCACGAACACGATGGGGTTGCCGTGCTCCTTGACGAGCGCTACTACATCATCGGTGTCAACGTAGATCGTTGCCGTGTTCGTCAGGGGGTGAGCGCCGATGGTTTGATGCTCCAGCTCTGCTGCGAACACCTGCACGACTTCGCACGTT
>CAMORQ010000208.1 GCA_946623915.1 uncultured Coriobacteriaceae bacterium
CGTCGAAGTGTGCCCGACCGGCGCGAGCTATCGCGACCCGGACACCAGTATCGTGCTGATCAATGGCGAAGCCTGCATCGGCTGCCTGAACTGCATCAACGAAGGCGGCTGCCCCTTCAACGTGCGTACGCTCAACCCGAACACTAATCACGTTGAGAAATGCACGCTGTGCTGGGACACGCGCCGCGGCGACGAAGAATGGGTGCCTGCCTGCGTGCACAACTGCTGCACTGGCGCGCGCTACTTCGGCGACTTGGACGATCCGGACAGTGCCGCTGCCAAGGCGGTTGCCGAAGCCGGCGAAGATGCCTGCCATACCGTAAAGGACCCCAGCGGGTTCGGACCGACGCAGGTGTTCATCCTGGCAACGTCTGCCACGTGGCAGGACGAGCCGGTCGAAGTCGACCGTTACGAGAAGTAAGCATCGCTTGATGTCGCATGGGGGCGCACGGCTGCTGCCTAAAAGCCCCCATGCGATGGCATGCACCTTTCCGTTTGGGGCTAGCGTCCCAAAACGTTTCTCGGTTTACCGGTGGGCGCCCACAATCCCTCCCTCCCTGGCGCCCACCGGTGCCACAACATGTGTGCAATGCTATTCTTTTGCGGACCGCGGTCTGCGGCGAAGCTATTATGGATTGCATTGCGCGCATTCACATATCACAAGGCAACGGCTATGGGCGTTGTCGCACTCTTAGGAGAAGGGCCTCATGGACGAACAACGAATCGAAGGAACGGACGCACCCGAACAGGACGGGCCCGTTTCGGTAGATGACATCATTTCTGCACTCGAGGGACGCGCGGCGTTTTACGATTTTCTCGCAGCGCTGTATTTCAAACCGCTTACTGAAGAGCAGATCGAAAATATTGCAGGTATGGACTTCAGCGTTTACGAGGGTACGAACGATCTGTTCGAAGAGGGCCTTCACGACATGAGTAGGTTCCTGCGCAAGCGCCATACGGGCACGCGCCAGCAATTGGCCGTCGATTTCACGATGGCGTTCGCTGGCACCGCAGCTTGGAAGGGGCGTTATGCGGTGCCTTACGAAAGCGTTTTCCGCAGCGAAGAAGGACTGATGTTCCAGGAGTCTTATCACAAGGTCTACCGGTTCTTCCGCGAGCAGAAAGTGGAGCGTGCGGCGGGTTACGACTATCCGGACGATCATCTTTCGTTCATGTGCGAGTTCCTTGCCATCGTGTCCTCGCGCGCCATCGATGCGCTGCGCGAACAAGATTACGAAGGCGCGCGGAATCAGCTCCAGCTTTCTGCGGGCTTCTTGCACGATCATATCCTGTCGTGGTACGACGCTTTCGTCGACTTGGCTTCGAACATCATCGAGACCCGTTTTTATCGGGGCGTCATGAAGATGACCAAAGGATACTTCCTCTTCGACATGGAGACCCTTCAGGGATTGTCCGGGGCCATCGCCGACATAGAATTTGCCTAATACCCCTGGGAAGGGGCACATCATGGAATTTGCCATTACCCTCATCGTGACCACCGTTGCCTGCTTCGCTTTGCGCAATCCCATCCGCAAGGCGCCAATGGTGTTCTACGTTCTTTCGTTTGTCTTTACTGCTTTGTGCATCGCGATGCCCTACCTGGGGCTCCCGCGAGAAATCTGGGTGTTCCTCCATACGACCATGCGTAAGTGCCTCTTGCCGCTTGCCTTGTTCGTGGTGGTTATGTTCATCGGTGTGCTGCCGCGCACGTCCAAGGCTTCTCTGTGGCTGCGTCCCATCCGCGCCGAGCTTTCGATTATCGCTTGGATTCTGACGCTTGGGCATGTCGTGGTGTACTTCAACAGCTACTTCCCGCGCGTGGGTGGCATAAGCGCCAACATGCTTGCGTCGCTGGTGGTGGCCATGCTGCTGTTCGTGCTGTTGATACTACTCGGCGTTACTTCGTTCCAGTTTGTGAAGAAGAAGATGAACCACGACTCGTGGAAGAAGTTGCAAAAGCTGGCCTATCCCTTCTTCATCCTGGTCTATGTGCATCTGTTGCTGATCTTCGTTCCTTCCGCCATGGCTGGCGGAATCCAGGCACGCATCAACATCGCTGTGTACTCGGTGCTGTTCGTGGCCTACATCGTGCTACGTCTCTGGCGTGCCGCAAAGGGCGATGCAGCCGAGCACTCTTTCAGGCACTAACCCATATCGTGATACCAACGCGTCGTTGCTGTCACATTTGGATAATGCTGAAAAGTAGACAATAGCCTTATCCGACACCCGTCCGCCGGTTCTTGCCCCCGTTTGGCGTACGGGCACACAGGCTCATTCTGGACTTCTTGTTTGGTTGGCTTGTCGTGTCGGGGCGCGCTGTCGGGCTTGCGTATAATTCAGCTGGACTATTGGCCCATTTTGCAGACGGACGCTATTTACGTACAGAGGAGCTAGGTGATGGCAGAAAACAAACTGAGCGTGGACGAACTCTACGACGGCGCTATGCGTCGCAAGAAGGACCTGGCGAAACTGGCCGACAGCCTTTCCGGCGCATCCCGGCGGGATCGTCAGCAGGCTGCAACGGTGCTGGCTATGGTGGCACGCTCCGATCCCAAACGCGCCGCCACTGTCATAGAATCCCTGGTAGATGCGTTGAACAGACCCGAGGCGCAGACGCGCTGGGAATGCCTGGATGCGCTTACCGAATGCGTGGCCGTTGATACGCGTGGCTGCGAAAAGGCCATTCCGGGCGCCGATGCGGCATTGTTCGACGAAGACAACGGGCCGGTGCGTTTGGCCGCCATGCGCTTTTTATGCGCTATAGGGGCGACGACCGCCAACCGCTCCGATAAGGTGTGGCCGCTCATCGACGAAGCCATCCAGTGCTATCACGGCGACCTCGAATTTCAGGACATGTTGATAGCGGTCATCGGTTTTTCCGAAGGAACGCTGTCTGCAGATGTGAAGAAGGAGCTGCGCAATCGCATGACCTTCGACGCCACCAACGGCAAGGGCGTGCTGAAAAAACGCGCGGAAATAATCGTGAAAAACACCCGCAAGAAATCCAAGTAGCGGGCAACACGTGCTTGGTGCTGGGGGCGCATGGCGAGAGATGCTGTCATGTGTCCTCAGTTTTTTGTTGGGCGTGTTTCGCCAGACCGCAGTAGGCGAATTCGCCGGATGCCGCTAGGCGCCACGGTAAGACATCGACAAGCGATTGTGCGAAAGGGAAGAGCATGACAGAAGTAAAGACGGCGACGTTGGATATCGACGGCACGGAGCACACCTATTACCCACTCTCTCAGGTCGACGGGGCGAGCGCGCTCCCGTATTCACTGCGTGTTGTGCTCGAGAACATCTTGCGCAACGCCGCCGACGCGGACGCTGCCCAGGTGGCGACGCGGCGTCTGATCGATGCGGCATCTTCCGGAGAGGCGGGTCAGGAAATCGAGTTCGCGCCCGCTCGCGTGCTGTTCCAAGACTTCACCGGCGTTCCCGTGTTCGTCGACTTCGCGGCTATGCGCGAGGCGAGCGTTGCCCTTGGTGGCGATCCCGCGCGCATCAACCCGCTTGTTCCCTGTGATTTGGTTATCGACCATTCGGTCATTGCGGATGTGGCGGGCAGTGCCGATGCGCTCGAGCGCAATATGTCGCTCGAGTACGAGCGCAATCGCGAACGCTACGACTTTCTGAAATGGTCGCAGGGTTCGTTCGACAACGTGGGAATCGTGCCGCCTGGCCAGGGCATTTGCCACCAGATGAACGTGGAGGCAATTGCCCCTGTGGTCATGGAGCAGGAAGGCACTGTCTACTTCGACACGGTGGTGGGCACGGACTCGCACACCCCGACGGTCAACGGCCTGGGCGTGCTTGGTTGGGGCGTCGGCGGCATCGAGGCGGAGGCGGCGGCGCTTGGCCAGCCCATCCCCATGCTCGTGCCGCGCGTGGTGGGCGTTAAGCTTGCCGGTTCGCTTTCCGAAGGCGTCTGTGCGATGGATGTGGCGCTTGCCTTTGCCGAAATGCTTCGCGCGGAGGGCGTGGTCGGTTGCTTTGTCGAATGCTTTGGCGACGGTGTGGCAAGCCTGTCCGCTACGCAACGCGCATGCATCGCCAACATGACGCCGGAATACGGCAGCACCTGCACGCTGTTTCCCATAGACGACCGCACGCTCGACTATCTGCGCCTTACAGGGCGCTCGCCGCAGCACGTGGCGCTCGTGGAGTCTTACGCCCGGGAACAGGGCCTGTGGAACACCGACGCCGAACGTGTTTACGCGAAAGTGCTTGAGCTCGACTTGAGCAGCGTCAAACGCAGCGTCGCCGGGCCGTCCCGCCCGCACGACCGCATCGATTTCGACATGGCGCCGAAGCGGTTTGGGCATATTTGCGTCGAACGGGGAATCGAGCCTGGCCGCAGCGTGCAGGTGGAGCTCGACGGCGAAGTGCATGAGCTTTCTGATGGCGCGATCGCCATTGCCGCCATCACCAGCTGCACCACGGCGACGGATCCCGCCATGATGGTTGCTGCCGGTCTTCTCGCCCGCAATGCGGCAGAGGCGGGCTTGAGTTCTAAACCTTGGGTCAAAACCATCTTCGCGCCCGGCTCGCGTGCCACCGAGCTTCTGCTCGACC
>CAMORQ010000209.1 GCA_946623915.1 uncultured Coriobacteriaceae bacterium
TTACGACCTTCTCCGAAATGACTGCGTCGGGTACATAACCGTATCGGGCGTTTGCGAACGTGCGGGCGTTTCGCGCGTCACCTTCTACAACCATTTTTCGGATATATATGCCTTGGTTGAGTGGATCTATCGGGACCATTTTCAAAAGTGTCTTCCCTCAATTCTGGAAAGCGACTCTCCTTGGATTGCTCTCGGTTGCGAAATACGAAAGCTTCTCGATGCCGACCTCAGCAGCCTTCGCAAGGAATCGCGGATTTTCGACCGCAGCAAGCTGATCAGCATATTCGAGATAGTTCTCGAGGATTTGGTCGAGGAGTGTTTGAATACGGAGCCAGAAGCGAAGCTTCTCGATCAAGAAGACCGGACCTTTCTTGTCAAGGTGCTTACCTATAGCGCTTCGGGCATCATGTTGCGGCTCGTGAGTCAGCACGGTGCTGCGTTTGGGCTCGACGACACGATGCAGCGCTACGAAAACCTCGTTAAGTCTCAAACGCACGTGCTCGCGTCCCAACGGAGCAAGGAATCCCTTGAGTCGAATTCTGCCCGTTAGACTCTCTTTTTCCACATTTCTCGTGCATGGATGAAAAGCATGCGATAATACGTTTGCTTAAAAGCAGGCTACGTTGAAGACGCACTATAAAAGGAGAACGCATGCCACAGCACACGACTTCACCCTTCGGCCTCATGGTTCCCGCTATGATCACCCCCTTCGACAAGAGCGGAGAGGTCGATTTCGAACGAATGGCGCAGCTCGCCGACAGACTCATTGACGGCGGAAGCGACTCGCTTCTCGTTTGCGGAACTACGGGGGAAAGCCCTACCATTCCGACCGACGTGAAGCTGAAGCTGTTCGAGACGGTTATCGAGGCATCGGGTGGTCGCGTACCCGTAATCGGCAACGTGGGCGGTAATTGCACATCCGACAGTGTCGATTTCGCCCGAAAGGCAAAAGCCGTTGGCGTCGACGGTGTCATGGCTGTCGTGCCTTACTACAACAAGCCTCCCCAGGAAGGCATGTACCAGCACTTCAAGGCCATTGCGGAGGCCGCCGAAGTGCCCATGATCGTCTATAACATCCCTGGGCGTTGCGCTGTGAACATGCTGCCGGAAACCACCTTGCGGCTCGCCCGCGATGTCGAAAACATCATCGTCGTCAAAGAGGCGTCGGGCGACATAAACCAGATGACGCAGATCATCGAAGGTGCGCCTGATGGGTTCTGGGTGTATGCCGGCGACGATTCGTTTACCTGCGAGTTGGTAAAGCGCGGGGGAGGAGGGGTCATTTCCACGATAGGAAATATCGTTCCCGGTCCCATGCGTGAAATAGCTGAACTGGCAATGAAAGGCGATCACGACGCCGCATTTGCCGCACACGAGAAGTTGCTCCCCTTGATGAAGCAGCTGTTCGTCACGACGAATCCCATTCTGGTTAAAGAAGCGCTCAAGCTTTCCGGATTCGATGTCGGCGGCGTTCGGCTTCCTCTTGTGGATGCAACCGAAGAACAGTCCGCCGACCTGGCGCGCGTCATGCGCGAAGTCGGTGTGCTCGATTAAAGAATCAAGGGGTATACCGAAACATTATGAGCGAACAGAATAGTACGCCCTCATCGGGCAGAAGGCGCCGTAAGCAGACGCAGACGTACAAGCATGTCAGGCGCGATAAACCTGAGCGCCCGAAGCTTTCCAACGAAGAAGAACGGCGGGCGCTTCGCGGCAGGCAGGCTGCATCGGGCGAATCCGATTCCGGCAGGAAAGACGGCAGCCGGCGCCGGAAAAGCACTTCGGCGCCGGTTGCCGACGCCAAGGCCACCCTGCGCGTCATTCCGCTTGGCGGCCTCGACGCCATCGGCAAGAACATGACCGTCCTTCAATGCGGCGACGACCTCGTACTCGACGACGCGGGCATCATGTTTCCCGATGACGATCATCCCGGCATCGACTTGATCCTGCCTGATTACACTTACATTCTTGAAAACGCCGACAAGCTTCGCGGCATCGTCATTACTCATGGCCACGAAGACCATACGGGATGTTTGCCGTACCTGCTCAAGGATCTCGACAAGCAGGTCCCCATCTATGCGACCAAACTGACCCTTGGTCTTATACAGGGCAAACTTGACGAGCATAAGATCAAAAACGCCAAGCTTGTCGAAATCAAGCCGGGGCAGCGAATCAAACTTGGCTGCATCGCATGCGATTTCTTCTCGGTCAACCATTCCATCCCCGCTGCCGTCGGCGTGTTCTTCCAGACGCCAGCAGGAAATGTGCTCCATACGGGGGACTTCAAGCTCGACCAAACGCCCATCGACGGCGTGACGACCGATTTCGGTGCACTGGCGCGTTTTTCCAAGGTGGGGGTAGACCTTATGATGAGCGACTCCACCAACGCCAACGTCGATGCGTTCACGCCTTCCGAAGCGGAAGTCGGCAAGGCCCTCGGAGACATCATCGCAGGCGCCAGGGGCCGTGTGATCATCGCCAGTTTTGCCAGTCACATTCATCGCATGCAGCAGATATGCGATGCTGCGGTCGAAAACGGGCGCAAAGTGGTGGTGACTGGCAGGTCCATGGTTCAGAACACCGACATCGCGCGCCGGTTGGGCTACCTGCACGTCAAGGACCGCGACATTCTCGACGCTTACGATTGCAAGGGGATTGCTCCCGACAAAATCGTCGTCATGTGCACGGGAAGTCAAGGGGAGCCCTTGTCGGCTCTGGCACGCATCGCAAACGGCGAGCATAAAACAATCGGTCTCGACGAGGGCGACACGGTCATCATAAGCGCAACCCCGGTTCCCGGTAACGAAAAGGCGGTCACCCGCGTTGTCAACCTTCTCGAAAAGGTTGGCGCCGACGTCTGGGACAAACGACGCGCACGCGTGCATGTTTCCGGTCATGCCGGTGCCGAAGAGCTGAAAATCGTTCTGTCCATCGTCAAGCCGAAGAACTTCATGCCGGTTCACGGCGAAGCCGCCCATCTGCGCGCTCACGCTAGACTGGCGCAGGCCACCGGTATAGACGATCGCAACGTCTTCATCCTCGAGAACGGGGAAAGCCTGGATGTGAGCGCTACGGGCGTCAGGGTGGGGGAAAGCGTGCCCTCCGGTGTCGTGTACGTCGACGGTTTGTCGGTAGGCGACACAAGTCAAGATGTACTCAACGAGCGCAGCGCTCTTTCGGAACAGGGCTTTGCGGCCATCGCTGCTGCAGTCGACGCGAAGGGCGGGAAGGTTGTCGGGGACGTGCAGGTGCAGATGCATGGCATAACCGGCGAAGACGACGCCTTGCTTTCCAGCGAAGTCGCCCACGCGGTCTCCGGTGCGTTGAACAAGGCCTTGCAGCAGCGTAAGCACAACGATTTGGAAAAAGCCTGCAGGCAAGCGCTCCAGTCGGTTCTCTGGGAGAGGGTCAAGCAGCGTCCTATGGTGATTGTGAACATACTTGATGTCTAGGGTATAATTTTCCAGTTAGAGATAACGCAGCTTAAACGCAATACAAAGGAGCTCTACCGTGCCTCGTCAAACCCAGTCGGGCGCTCAGAAAAAACAACAATCAAAGCGTAAGGCGAACACCCCGCAGGACAAACAGGTTGCCAGGCAGCTTGGAAGCGCTGGCAAGAAGGCTGCGCAGGCATCGTTTCTCGATGAACGAACCCGTCGTGACATCTGGGGCGTTGTGTTCGCGGTTTTGGCCATCGTATTGTTCATTTTGGCGCTGATGTCTCCCGGCGGTTTGATCTCGACGTTGTTGTCCGACATCATCCATGTGGGATTGGGCAAGGGCGCGTTCATCATCCCGTTCGTCATGGTGCTCATTTCTGCTACGTTTTTCATCAAGCCCGATATGCGGGAGGTTCCAGCACGCGTTTCCGTCGGGCTCCTTCTGCTCTTTCTGTCCGTGCTTGTACTGCTCGCGCTTTTTACGCCGGGCATCTCTTCTGAAACGCTCGAGCCTTTGTTTGCGCGCGTGAATCTTGTGAATCAAGGCGGATATGTCGGCGCCGGCGTCGCTTGGGTTTTCATGCTCTTGTTCGGGAAGATGGTCAGCACCGTGCTCGCCATCGGCATGATGGTGGTCGCTTTCGTGGTCATTGGCGTTTCCTTCAGGGGTGTTGTCGAGCGCTTCCTGGATAGGCGCTACAATCCGGCGGGCACCGCGCTTGATTTGCCCCTGCCGCAGGTCAAACGTGCGGGTGCTTCTGTTCCCGTACGCGCACGCATTGCGCAAGCGCGTGACGAAGGCGTGCTCGACGTGGACGACGACGAAGACGGCAGCTCGGCTTCGGCCACCATAACGCGCAAGCTGAGCACGCCGAAAAAGAAGAAAAAGGCAGACTCGGAAGCCGAGACCGTGTCCCTTGAGGAAAAGGAGAAGAAGCCCGAGCGCGTTTCGGCGCCGAAGCCGTCCGAGGGTTTCGTGCTTCCGAAAATGGACCTGCTTGAGTCGACTCCCAAGGGCAAGGCGAAGCGCGAAGGCGACGACACCTTGCGCGACACCGCCATAGAGCTCCAGGAAACGCTCTCCGACTTCGGGGTCGATGCCAACGTCGTCGG
>CAMORQ010000210.1 GCA_946623915.1 uncultured Coriobacteriaceae bacterium
TACCTCGAACGAGCAGCGCGTACGGGTCGAGGTCTTCTCGAACAGCAGCACGATGTTGCGCCCCTCGAGGTAGCGATGCGGCGTATGCGCATGCTTCATGGCCTTGAACTGCGCAGCCAGGTCGATGAGGTGGCGGATCTCGTCGCTCGTGAAGTCGAGCAGCTTCAGGAAGTCGCGTCCTTTGAGGCTTGCCATGTGAAGTCCTTTCCCGTAGGCGAAAACAAAACGAACCACAGGCCAAGCGTGGTTCGTCGAATATCCGTGGCGCGCCCTGCAGGAATCGAACCTGCAACCGTCGGATTAGAAGTCCGATGCTCTATCCGTTGAGCCACGGGCGCGCGTCGTATCAGATTCTAGCAGACTCAACCTCATCCATGCCCAGGTTGGCAAGTTCGTCTGCCACTATATTTCCTGCATTGTCGGCATGTCCCTTCACTTTATGGAAGGAAATATCGCTGAATTTCTCTTTTTCTGCCAGCAGCTGAAGCCAGAGTTCCTTGTTCGCGACGGGTTCCTTCTTGGCGTTCTTCCATCCTTTTTTGATCCAGCCATATATCCAGTCGGTTATGCCGCCGAGCACGTATGCCGAATCGAGGAACACATCGGTCGGAACGCTCTTGTCAACCACGGCGCGCAAACCTTCGATGGCACCGGTAAGCTCCATCTTGTTGTTGGTGGTGTTCGCCTCTCCCCCGTACAGCCGTTTTTCATGTTGGCCCCACACGAGGTAGGCGCCCCAACCGCCGATGTTTTCATCCTGCTGGTTTCCCCGGCATCCGCCGTCGCAGTAGATTTCGAGACGCACGATGGACCCTTCCTTATTCGACGCTCTTCAAGCTTTCGACCATATCGATGTCCGTAAGCTTAGCGCGCATGAACGCCATCACGAACAAGGAGAACAGCAAAGTCATCAAAAACGAAAGAGCGAAACTTGGCGGATGGATTTCACGGCCGAACATGACGTAGTCAACTTCTGCAGTAACGACGACGAAACCCTCGAGCAGCACGCCGAGCCCCAAACCGACCAAGGCGCCGATGACCGAAAGCAAGATGATCTCGCGGAAGATGTAGGCGTACACTTCGCGGCGCGTGAAACCGAGCACCTTCAGGCTTGCGATTTCGCGCCTCCGCTCGGTGATGTTGATGTTGGTTAAGTTGTACAAGACGATGAAAGCAAGGGCCGCCGCAGAGACGACCAGCACAACAACGATCATATCGACGCTCGAGAGCATGGTGCGGTAACTGTCGATGGTTTCGTCGTTGTAGGTGACGGTCCTTACCTCGTCGGCTTCGTGGAGGGTGTCCGTGAAGGAGGCGCGCTTGTCGACGTCTTCGGTGCATCGCCCGTACAAGGTGTTGAACTCGCATTCGATTCCCGTGGCGCCTTCGAACGCTTTAGGGCCGAAATACGCCCAGTTCCCGATGTAGTTCTCCATCACGCCGGTTACCTTCATGGAGAAACCGTCGCCAAGGGCGTTTCCGATTTCGTCTTGCTCGAAGAGACTGATTTCGTCCCCTACGCCAACCCCTAGAGTGCGCGCGAGCTTTTCGGTAAGCACCACAGACGAGTCGTCGAACGGTATGGGAGCTTGCGTGCTTCGCTCCTTCATGGTGATCACGTCGCCGAAATTCCCTGGCATTTGCGGGACAACGACCTCGACGCCAAGAGCATCGTGATGCTGGCTACCCATCTGCATGTTCGCGCTGTGGGCGCGCTCGATCACGTCCGAATCCCCGTCCTCTTTCATGATGCGTTCTACGTTATCGACCGATTCGGTCGTTGCACCTTCGTCCATTTTCACGATCACGTTGTAGTTGACGACGGGACCGTACTGTTTGTCGATAATGTCCCAAATCGCGTCGTGCAAACCCCATCCGGTAAGAAGAAGCGCCGTGCATCCGGCGATACCGACGACAGTCATGAAGAACCGCTTCTTGTACCTGAACAGATTGCGCAACGTCACTTTCCACGAAAACGAAATGCTCCTCCAAAGCGGTGCAATTCGTTCAAGAAGAATCCGTTTGCCCGCCTTCGGGGCACGCGGCAGCATAAGCGAGGCGGGTTGCTCTCTAAGCGTTGCAATCGCAGCGGCGAGGGTCGCGGCCAAGGTAATGCCCACACCCAAACCGCCCGCCAGCAGCCCAAGACCCCAGTCGAACGGCAAAGGAAGCGGGTAATCGGGAATGTTGTAGATGATCGCGTAGGCCTTCGCGATGACGAAAGGCAGCACCTGCGAGAGAATCGCCAAGCCGATGCAAGCGCCGAACACGCTGGCGATGCCCGCGTACACGAGGTAGCGGCCGGTGATTCGCGTCTTGCTGTAGCCGAGCGCCTTGAAGGTGCCAATCAGGGTGCGTTCTTCCTCCACCATGCGCGTCATGGTCGTCAGCGCCACCAAGGCAGCCACCAAGAAGAAGATCAGGGGGAACACCGCTCCGATGTTGTCGATGCGCTCGGAATCGGCCTCCTGGCTGGAAACGCCGTAGTTCTTCGACCGGTCCAGCACGTAGATGTCGGGAGCGTCAAGGGAATCCACGTCCTTTTGCGCTTCGACGAGCAGCGATGCCCCATCGGCCAGCTCGTTGAGCGCCTTGTCGCGCTCGTCCTGGTATTCGCTCCTGCCACTGGCAAGTTCGTCGCGCCCTTCGTTCACCTCTTCTTGGGATTCCCGCAATTCGTTGCGGGCGGAGTCGAGCTGCGCCTGCGCATCATCGATCTGCACCTGGGCTTCTTCCGCCTGCTGGTAGTATTCAGTCCAACCCACGGCCAACTGCTCGTAGCCGGATTGCACAGCGGCTTGGTTCGATTCGAACTCGGCAACGAGCGCATCACCCGAAGCAATGCCTGCATGAAGCTGCTCGATGCTTTCCGGGAGCGTTTGCGTGGCAGCCTCGGCCTCGGCCTTTTCTTGAGCGCGCATGGCCAGCTGCTCTTCTATTTGCACGCGTATGGGGTCGCCCTCGGGAAGCGCCGCAGCCTGCTGCTCGAGCTGGGCTATTGCGGCAAGACCCTCCTGTGCGGAAGCAAGACCGGCCTCGGCGGTTTCGAGTTGCGCGACAAGGGCTTCGCGCTGCGCAGGCCAGGCATCGACCTGGGCGCGGTTTTCGTCTAGTTCTTGCTGCGCAGTGTCAAGCTGCTCCTGCTTCGAAACAAGCGTGTTGTACGCGCCATCGAGTTGGTTTTGCGCATTCGTGACCTGGTCTTCCAGCTCGGCGATGCCGACATGGTACTCGCTGAGACCGGAATCGATCTTGCTTTGCCCTTCCTCAAGTTCGCTCGCCGCGTCCGTGAGCTCCTGTTCGGCCTCGTCGAGCTTGGACAGCGCATCGGCCTTTTCTTCTTCGTATCTGCTCTTCTCTTCGTCGAGCTCGTCTTGCGCCTTCTTTTTCAGATCGGCCAAACGGCTTGCCGCCAAGTCGTCCGCCATGTCCTCGAGTCGCGTCGCGACGGCTCCTATGTGCTCGTTGTATTCATCGCTGCCCGAGAACAGATCCTGCGCTCCGATCACTTTAACGAATAGTTCGGTGAATGGGCAGTCCTGCGAAAAGCTATCGTCGGAAACGTAGGCGAACTGCTGAATCGTTCCGCTGCCGAGCGACGTGGCGCCCATGGTGACCGCGGAGACGAACGATGAGGAATGCGCCGTGCCCACGATGGTGTACTCTTTAACGTCGAGCACTCCTTCGAGATCCTGCGACCCGTAAAGGACTTCCAGCTTGTCACCCATTTCGACAGGGACTCCGGCCACCCGGTCCGCCGAAATGACGCACTCCCCCTTCTTCTGCGGCCAACGGCCTTTCTCGAGTATCAACCGGTTCAGGTAGCCGTCGTCGTCCGAAGCCACATTGCAACCGTCTTCGCACGTGCTCGAAGCAAGGGATTGCAAGGGTATGGTGGCGATGCGAACCGCGTACTGCTCCTCGTTGATCTGCCCCATGACGTCGGTGGATTTCGAAGCCATGACGGCTTCGACGCCCTCAACCTGTTCAACCTCGCCGATTTGCGAGTCGGAATACCCCAGAGTCGACAGGAGGCGGATGTCGTAGAGGTTGGTCCCGTCATAAAACCGATCTGCGGCGATGCGCATGTCCGGACCCGTCATGCGCAATCCGCCGTAGAACCCGCACCCAAGCGCCACGATGGCCGCAATGGCAAGGAAGCGCCCGAGCGAATTGCGAATGGAACGCAGCAGCGATGTGCGGAAAGCACCCAAGGTTTACGTCGCCTACCACTCGATCGTGCTGGCATCCACGGGGTTCTCGTTTACCTCCATGGATGCCGCACGCCCCTCGCGAATGTGTATGACGCGATCGGCAATGCCGCAGAAAGCCTGGTTATGCGTGATAAGCACAACGGTTCGACCAGTTTCTTTACAGCTGTTCTGCAAAAGGGCAAGGATGGCCTTGCCCGTCTGGTAGTCGAGCGCACCGGTCGGTTCGTCGCACAGCAGGAGTTTGGGGTTCTTGGCCAAAGCACGCGCAATAGCTACGCGCTGCTGCTCGCCGCCGGACAGCTGGCTGGGG
>CAMORQ010000211.1 GCA_946623915.1 uncultured Coriobacteriaceae bacterium
AGACGGGCAGGACCACCGAGATGCGGCCCTCCCCCTCGCCGGGCGCGCGCAGGCCGGGGGTGGTGAAATGCCGATCTAGGACAATCTCTTCCAGTTGGGGAATTCCGCGGGCAAGTGCTAATGCATTCGGCACCTGCAATAGCATTTCGGCAAATCGCACCATTACATAGGGAATCAGGCTTCGGTCTACCAAACCGGTGCTTAGGGCGTCCCGAAAGCGCTTGAGGAAAACCTTTATCCTTACTTGAAAAAAGGTTCTTGCGTGTTTGTCGGATTTCTTGTCCAGGAGGAAAGCAAGTTTTTCATCGACCGAATCCAATTCCCCGAGCACCCGTCTCGTCAGACTTTGATGTGTTGCCGATGCGGGGCGCTGAACGTAGTAGTAAAGAGCCCCGTCTTCTAAAACGATGTCGTTTGTCTTATAGCACGCGCGTAACTGGAATGTCGTATCTTGCGAAGTTGTCGAGCGGCCGTATCTTACTTCGGGGTCATTGAATAGCGAACGTCTCCAAATGCACGTCCAGTGCTCATAGGTAAGCAAGTGGTAGAGAGGCCTATGCATAAGACGTCCGCGGCGAATCTGGTCGTTTTGCTTGTTGCGGGGCGGTTCGATTTCGCCGTTTTCGTCATTGACCCAACAGCAACGGCCCTTCGCGATGTCGTGCCCGCCGTCGGCGGTTGCGGCCGCGTAGAGCAGCTCGTAGAAGTCGGGCGATACGTAGTCGTCGGGGTCCACGAAGGACAGATAGTCGCCGTTCGCCGCCTCGATTCCCCGGTTGCGCGAGGGGCCGGCGCCGATGTTGCGCTCGTTGCGGATGATGCGCACGCGGGAATCTTCGGCCGCCCAGGCTTCGACAGCTGCCATGGAGTCGTCGGTCGAGCAGTCGTCCACGAAGATGAACTCGAGCTCGTCCATCATCTGTGACCGCAAGCTCTCGATGCAGCGGGCTATGTAGGTCTCAACGTTGTAGACGGGAAGGATGACCGAGATTTTTACGCCTTCGCCCATCCATCGAGTACGAGCAAGACTATCGGATTCACATTTTGCTTCCGCCACGCCTATGTACCCATTCGATTTGACAATGTTTTTCGCAGTGTGCTTATGTAGGTTGAGTATAGCTTTTAAACATGGGGTAATCTGAGAAGTAAACCACACGTAAACCACACCCAGTATACTGTAACGAAGTTCCATCACTACTACAATGAAAAAGAATGATATGGCTATAGAGACACCCCCCGATATAGCCAAGGGAAGCCGGAGCACGGGACATCGTCACTGGCGACTATCCCCTTTCATTAGCATATCGCGTCGGCTATCCCCCATGGGCTTTCCCTGGGCGTCAGACCATCCAAGGTGGCTGAAATCGGTTGCCATGTCGTAAAGACTGCTTGAGTAGTCGAGGTCCCTTCCCCTGCGGTTTGCCGATCCATACCACTTCCTTGCAACAAGAACGGGTTTTTGTATTCGTATTCGTCGAGATCAAGGGCGTCCGCGATCATGTTGTACGAACGCAGTGCACGCTCTAGGATCCAATGACGGTCTGTGGTGCGCCAGAGATCCCGACACTCGTCAAACGACTTGACCGCGTCGTAAATGGGCGTTATATTTGGCGCCGTGAGGCTATCGATGATGTTCTCTTCGTACCAGATTCGACTGTATGTGTTCGATTCGTACGCATAAGTTGGGTTGTATTCGCTTTCATTGGGCGTTCGCAGTATGTCATACACAAAGCTGGTGGCGGGATGCTGAAGCGCCAAGGAGTTCAGTAGGTCTGAAAAGTTCCGCGCTGCTTTGGTATTGCTGCTGTAGACCCTTGATGAACTGAAAGTCCCGAGCATGGCCCGCCAGTAAGGCACGAGCTGCGTGGGATCCGTGATCCAGAAAAAGGACCAGCCGAACACGAAGACGGCTACTGTGTACAGATGGCCCACGATGCGCGGAGCACACTGTTGCGCTTTGCCCCAAACGAGCTTCTCGCATACGAGCAGTATCCCGTAGTACAAGCCCCACAGCACGTAGTTCCAAGCCGCCCCGTGCCAGAGGCCGGTCACTGCCCACACCACCATCAGATTGAACATCCAGCGCGCCCGGGAGCAGCGGCTGCCTCCAAGCGGTATGTAGAGGTAGTCGCGGAAGAAGGTCGACAGGCTTATGTGCAAACGCCGCCAGAACTCGGTGATGCTTCTAGCGATGTAGGGATAATTGTAGTTGCGCAGGTAGGAAAAGCCCATCATGCGCCCGAGGCCTATGGCCATGTCGGAGTAGCCGCTGAAGTCGAAGTAGACCTGGAAGGTGTAAGCGATAAGGCCCGCCCAGGTATAGAGGGTTTCTCTGCGGCTGCACCCGACCGCGATACGCATCTATCACATAGGAGAGCGCCTGCAGCGTGTAGAAGCTGATGCCGATGGGAAGCGGCAGCTCCAGATTGGGGAGCAGCGCAATCCCAACGGCATCGTTGACGATGCCGGCGAGGAAACCCTCGTACTTGAAGAAGCCGATGACCAGGACGTTGAACACGACGGCCAGCACTAGAATCCATTTGCGCCTGTTGTCGGGGAGATGCATCCCGACCTCGGCTTTGCCGATCCTCTGGGCGTGCGACCCAGCCGCTAATCCGAACGCCCAGTTGGCGGCGATTGAGGCGACCATGAGTACGACATAGACCGGCTCGCCCCAAGAGTAAAAGACCAGGCTCGCCAGAAGCAGCAGCATATTCTTCGCGCGACGCCCAGGTACCAAAAGTATGCCGCAAAGAACAACGGCATGAATGCGAGGAGAAATGCTGCGCTCGAGAATACCATCGCATCATTGTAGCCGAACTGAGTGGCAAAGATACGTTCTGGCTACGCTATCTGCCCTTCGACAGCGGGAGAGTGCGAACCAGTCGCTTGTGCCCCATGTCAGCTCGATGCCTTTAGAGCTGGGACGCCCGCAGGACCAATGAAAGTCATCGAGGCAAGGAGCACTGGCGCAGCGTACACTTGGGTAATCAAGTATCGCGGCAAAACCGTTGGCCCAACGAGCAGCGTCGCTGTGCTCAGCAGTATGGGGATGAGTACTGCCAGCAAGGCCCAGTTGCGGCCATGGATGGCGTACCCAAGTGCGAAAAGCGGCAGCCAAAAGGCAAGCAACACTCTGCAATAGTGCGCAAACAACGTAATGTCACCCAACTGAGTGGCGAAATTCCGAGCAGTACCTGTAAGCGCCTGTGCTTCCTCGGAGCGCTTCAGCCCATCCGTAAGCTCGTCGATGCGCTGCGTGTCCAGCGGCGACTCGGGATGCCTCCTTTCCCAGGAAGCGACAACGTGGGATGCAGCGTCATCGACTTTGTCAGAGGCCAACCAGTCCTGGCATAAGAGCGATTTCCCGGCGCTGCTCGATAGGGGAAAGTCGATCCAGAGGGCGGAGTAGGCGTTGGCGATGAACGCAGCGGTGAACACGTCGGGCCATCGCACCCAGGCGCCCATCCACCAAAGAATAAAACGCCCAAGGGTTTTGAAGGATTGCACGTTACGCCAGTGCCTCTTCGCGGGATCAGCTAGCTTCGGGTTGTAGGTACCTGCCATCTCTTGCGGATTGGAGAACGCCGACTCGAGTACCTCCCAGTCGCTGTCGCGGAGTTCGTCTGCGCGGGTTGAAACAAGAAGTGCGACCTGTTGGGAGGGTACCGAGGCCGACTCGCGTAAGTAGTCCCCTGAAGCAAACGTTACCCCAAACATCGTCGATGTAAGTCCAATCCACAGTGCATTTGCGCAGAGCACTCCAGCCAATACTGCACCCAGCCGAACGGGCGGACCGAACCGCAAGCAGCACAAGGCTAGTAGCGACAAAGACACGTAATAGATGCCCGTCTGCTTCGTGAGCACAAGGAAAAGCGAGATGAAGAAGAGGGACGCAAGGAACGCCCTATTCTTTAGGCACAGGCCACGAGTCCTCACGACTTCGATGCAGCACAGCAGAAAAGGTATCCAGCACCATCCGAAGAACGTGTCCTTTACCATGGTAAAGGCGAAAACGGGGATAGGGGGATACAGCGCAAAAAGGCCACCGACGCGATGATGATCCAGCGCCTTGCCCCCACCTGCTTGAGGTAAGACGCAAACAGCGAGAACGCGGCAGCCGTAATGGTCATGCTGGTGATTGACCAAAGCATGCACGACCAGGCATGCGACCCAAGAAGGTCTCCCAAGCGCCAGAACGCACCGAAGACGAATGTGTTGAGAACGGGATGATGGTTGTTGAGATTCGTGATGCCATAATACTGAGCCATTTGGGATACAACGTCGATGTCTATATTGCCTGGATAATAGGCAATAAACCATGGTAGCCAGCAAAGCAGGATGGCCGCCCACGCCCCCAGGAAAAGCTTCCGGTCAAGGGCTTTTAGAGAAAAGCATTCCCGAGAAGGTGCGCATCGGCGGGCGTCGATTGCGCAATACAGGC
>CAMORQ010000212.1 GCA_946623915.1 uncultured Coriobacteriaceae bacterium
TCGTCGAGCGCGTCAAGCGTCACCATTTCGTCGCAGCAGTCGGGCTTGGGGCCGTCCGAGCGGCGCAGGCCGATAACGTAGGCGCCAAGTGCCTTCACTTTGCGGGCGTAATCGCCGCCGATGTCACCCAAACCCATCACGAGCACGACAGACCCCTCGACCGAGATTATCTTGCCGCTTTGCCTCCACGCACGCTGGGCCTGTTGGCGCACGTAAAGCGGTATCTCGCGAATGAGCGCGAATGTCTGGGCGAGCAGCTGTTCGGAACAGGCCAGGCCGTAGGCGCCCGACGCGTTGGTCAGCGCGACGGATTCAGGCAGAACACCCGGCACGCAGAACACGTCTGCGCCCGCCCAAGAAAGCTGCAGCCATTCGAGCGCATCCGCCGCCGCAAGCTTTCCCGGCGCCACAGACCCGATGATGGCATGGACTCCCGCCAAGTCGCCGGGTCCCACATCGTCGGTTGCCATGTACGTGAAGCTGCAGTCGTAGTCGCCGCCAACGACCGCTTGTTCCAGCCGCCGCTTATGCCCGTCGTCGATCGGCACAACCACCAGCACGTTCTTTTGTTCCCCCATGCGTCCTCCTAAGAACGAGCAAAGGCTCCGGAGTTACCCAGAGCCTTCCGTTGCAGACATGTCGTTCCAGATTATCGGCCGAACAGCATGCCAGCGATACCGATGAGGTCGTCGAGACCGAAACCGTCGGACAAGTCGATAGCCTGCTTGTTTTGCGCCATGCCGCCGCCGAATGCGACGCCTGCCAGGTTCGATAGGATGTTGGCGGAAAGGCCGCTCTGCTGCGCGGGCTGCGCGGCGCTGAACAGGCCGCCGCTCGTGGCGCCGCCACCGAGCAGGTTGCCCAAAAGGCTGGAGGAAAGCGCGTGCACGCTGTTGTTGTTCTGGCCCATGAGCTGGGAAGCCATACCCGCGAGGTTGCCCATGTTCACCGGCTGCCCACCCGCAAGCTGCGTGATGGCGGTGACCACCTGGCTTGCTTCTTCTTTGGACACGTTGTTGTTGTTGGTGATGTTGCCGATGGTGGAGTAGGGATGCTCGACCATGTTGGACAGAAGGCTCGGGTTGGACGTAACGCTGCTGAGTACCTGCTGCAGAATCGCTTCAGTAATTCCTGCCATGTTCACTCCTTAGAACAACTGCGGAACGATCGGCACCGTTCCTTTTACAATGATGCTATTGTACGCCTGAATGCGCGCGCAGCGGGGCACAATCGCGCAATTGGCACTCGCCGGTTTCGAACTCGAACCCGTTTCGGGATCCAGCCTTCGGCCTTGCCCGAAGCTCGACACGGGCTTACCCAGGGAGCACGTTGCAAATTGTAATATGCGTGTTCTTCGCACAACCCACGACAGTTGGCTTTATACTGCGAAGGTAGGGTCGTTGCAGAGGAAGGCTTGTGCTCCATGGGCGGTTTTTTCGGGGCGACGTCGAAGCACGACGTTGTCATGGATGTCTTTTTCGGTGTGGACTACCACTCTCATCTGGGAACACGGCGAGCCGGCATGGTGTTCGCGTCCGGAACGGGCAGCTTCAACAAGGAAATCCATTCCATCGAAAACACTCCCTTCCGCACACGCTTCGAAGACGACCTGCCTAACTTCGAGGGCAACAGCGGCATCGGCTGCATTTCCGACACCGACCCGCAGCCCCTGCTGGTGAAAAGCCATTTGGGCGTGTTCGCCATAACCACGGTCGGTGCCATAAACAACCATCAGCAGCTCGTCGAGGACTATCTGGAGGGCTGCTCCACCCAGTTCATGGCGCTCAGTTCCGGCGAAGTGAACAGCACCGAACTCGTGGCGGCCTTAATCAACCAGAAAGACAGCTTCGTCAACGGCATCAAGTTCGCTCAGGAAGTAGTCGACGGATCGCTGACTCTGCTGGTCATGACTGCAGACGGGACCATCATCGCCGCGCGCGACAGGCTGGGCCGACTACCTGTGCTGCTGGGCAAAAACGGCGAAGGCTACTGCATTTCGTTCGAGAGCTTCGCCTACCACAAGCTCGGCTACGCAGACACCTACGAGCTAGGGCCCGGCGAAATAGTGCGTGTGGACCCCGACGGCATCGAAGTGCTCGCCCCCGCCGGCGACGACATGAAGATCTGCGCGTTCCTGTGGGTGTACTACGGCTACCCCAATTCCAATTACGAAGGCGTCAACGTCGAAGTGATGCGCTACCGCAACGGGTCGATCATGGCGCAAGACGAGCGCGACCGCGGCATCATGCCCGAGCTGGATTACGTGGCCGGCGTGCCCGATTCGGGCGTACCCCATGCCATCGGCTACTCCACCACGAGCGGCGTTCCATTCGCCCGGCCGTTCATCAAGTACACGCCCACCTGGCCCCGCTCGTTCATGCCGGGCAACCAGGACGTGCGCAGGCGCGTAGCCACCATGAAGCAGATACCCGTCCCCGAGCTTATTTCGGGCAAGCGTCTTTTGTTCGTCGACGACAGCATCGTGCGCGGCACGCAGCTGCAGAACACCGTCAATTTCCTCTACGAGTCCGGCGCCGCCGAAGTGCACATGCGCAGCGCTTGTCCCCCGATCATGTTCGGCTGCAAGTACCTATCGTTCAGCCGCAACAAAGACGACATGGACCTGATATCCCGACGCACCGTCCAGCAACTGGAAGGCGATGCCGGCCACGACCATCTGGAAGAATACGCCGACCCCACCACGGAACGAGGCACGTGTCTGCTGTCCACCATCTGCAAGGATTTGGGCTTCGGGTCGCTTTCCTACCAGACGCTGCAAGGCATGCTCGACGCCATCGGCATCGATCCCGCCAAAGTCTGCACATACTGCTGGAACGGCAAGGAGTAGGACGGCCGCCTACCACGCGCGCACGTAATCGCGCGCCGGCTGCTCTCCTGTAAGATCGCCCAACGCGCCTGCGGCAAGCGCTTCCATCTCCAAACTTCCGGGATACACATGCACGGGAGCGATCCATTCCGCACGGCGCCTGATGCCTTCGACCATACGCTGCGAATGCGCCACTCCCCCGGTAAGGCCGATGGCGTCGACGTTGCCTTCGAGCACGGCGGCCATCGCGGCGATTTCCTTGGCGACCTGGTAGGACCACGCATCCATGACCAGCGCCGCCTGTGCGTCGCCGGACGCAGCCAGACCCTCCACCTCGCGCACATCAACGGTGCCGAAATAGCTGAATATGCCGCCTTTCGATATGAAGTCCTTCACGACCTGCTCGTGTGTGCGCCCGTCTTCGAAGCAATACGCCACCACGTCCTTGATGGGCAGCGTTCCGGGCCGGTCAACCGAAAATGGACCGTCTCCGTCGAGCCCGTTGTTCACGTCCACGACGCGACCTCGTTTGTGCGCCCCCACGGTGATTCCTCCGCCCAGATGCGCGATGACGAAGTTGCCTTCCTCGTAAGACGATCCCACATCTGCAGCCAAGCGTCGTGCGGTGGCCTTGTGCGAAAGCGGCTGCCATTTGCAAGCCCGCTCCATGCCACGAAAACCGCTGACGCGTGCGATGTCATCCATTTCGTCGACGCAGGTAGGGTCTACGATGTAGGCGGGAATTCCCGCTTCGTCGGCGAGTGTTTTGGCCAGGATGCCGCCCAAGTTGGCGACATGCTCCGCACTGGGATGGGACAAGTCGAAGACCATTTCGTCGTTCACCCGGTAGGTGCCAGCATCCCGGATGCGGGCGAAGCCTCCGCGCCCCGCCACCGCATCGAAGTCTCCCAAATCTATCCCCCGCTCCCGCAGGGCTTCCTTCACGCAATCGAGACGGTAGGGGAACTGGTCGAAAACCGCCGAAGAAAACGACGCGATCGCGTCTGCGGAATGGGCGATATCGAACTGGTCGGCCATCAGGTCGTTTTCGAACACAGCGAGCTTGGTGGAGTTCGACCCCGGATTGATTACAAGAATCCGGAACAAGCGTCCTTCGGACGCCGAAGGGTTTCCAGCAAAGCTGGTCATCGGGCACCTCCCTGCTCGCCCCAATGGGCCGCGATGCGCGCACACGCCTCTTGCCGGTTGGCGGCAGGAACAAATTCCTGGATGGGCTGCAAGCCGCACAGCGCCCGGTAGGCGTTTTCGCAAAGCGCTTCCATCTCCAGCTCTCCAGGACGCACCACCACCGGTGCAATCCAGTCGATGCGCTCGGCTATGCGGCCAACTACCAGCGACGAATGCGCCATCCCGCCGGTTACGATGATGGCGTCCACGGCCCCTCTCAGCGTGGTGGCGAACGCGCCGACGTCCTTAGCGACCTGATAGCACATGGCCGACACCACTTCGTCGGCAAAGGCGTCTCCAGCGATTATGCTGCGTTCGATTTCTCGCATGTCGGCTGTTCCCAGATAGCCGAACAAACCGCCTTCGCCACACACGTGCCGCATCATCTGGTCGAACGTACG
>CAMORQ010000213.1 GCA_946623915.1 uncultured Coriobacteriaceae bacterium
GTTGTTGAAATCTTGGAACGGTGGCTCTGCCGCAGGTGCGGGTTCTCTGTCCGAACGAGAAATCGGCCCGATGCCCGCAAGAAACGGGGCCGACGCGAACGCCGCCAAAGGCAGGGCGTTCAGTGCGCGTAGCTCTTCGGCATCTCGTTCGAAAATCGGGTCGGTAAGCTTTTCCGTACCGAAGGAAATCAAGAGCGTTTCTCGCTCGTCGTCGGTGCAGTCCGTCTTATTAAGAAGCTCGAGAAGCACGACGTCCGTATCGCCATCACCCGCAGTGCCATCGCATAAATGGTAGTCACAGAAATCGTATGCTTGGTCGAACGTAAAACGTCCCAGTGCCGTGCGTACGATGTAGGCGGCCATGGCAGGTGTGGTGTAGCGGCATATGCCGAAACCACCCGGCATCGCGGGTTCTAGCAAGTCAGCCGCCGAATAGGGACCATGCGCTTCCAGATGCCGTGTGGCAATAGTGTCGGCGATTTCCTGCCCTCCTTCGAGATAGGCGATGTCTTGAAGGTGCGATTCGTCGAACACCGTGCCACCCGCAACCATCGCACGAAGCGCATGCGATTTGTCGTCGGGGCTTGTCAGGCCGTTGGCGACATCGATGCCTTGCTCGGGCGAAAGCGCACCGTTGACGGCCGGTAGGACGAAACGGCAGCCTTCTGGCCAGTGGTAATACAAGATCTCGTACGCTTCGTCGGGTGAGGGCCGCAGACCCTTGTCGATGGCGTGCTTGATATACGCTGCCGACTTGTCCGATTCGCACCACTGCAGTCCTTCAAGTACGGCTTCACCTGTAGGAGTGCGCAGGTTGCTAAACGAACGAAGTTCGTCGCGTGCGACGTCGGGGAGGCCTGCGTACACAATCCATGTCATAGTGCTTTTATTCTACTCGTATCTATGGCGGGATGCGTCTTGCCCCCGGCGAAGGCGGAGCACATGCTGGTCGGTGGTGCCCTGCAGTCCGCGGCTCGCTGGAGTTCGCGCGTTTCGGGATTACAATAGGTGCTGATTATTGTCAAGCAAGGAGTTCATATGGCAGTCCAGGTAATGAAGATGCCTTCCTACGCCGATGCGCTCGAGGTTGTGTGCCTGCAAGCGGCCAGCGATGGTCGCGACGAAGCGCTGTTCGGGGGCATGGCAAGTCGTGTGCGCAGCGCAATACGCCCGTTTGTCGTTGGGGACGACTGCCCGAGTGCGTACTTCGAGTCTCCTCTTGCGGGTAGCCCTTTCCTCGATGTCACGCTGCTGTACGATCAGCTTGATCGGGGCACGCGTATTGCTTCCGATGTCGCCGCAGGAACCGAAGCCATGCTGGATTGGTTTGCCGACGTGTGCGAGAACTACGACAACATCAGTTGCGGGTTCGAACTCGATACGAAAAACGAGGTGCTTCCAGCCGCGGCCGTTCATTTTCAACCGCGCACACACACCGAACTTGTGCAGCCGTTTTGCGATGCGATTGGGGAACCTGAACGCGCACATCTATATCTGGATTTGAACGAGCGCATGCCTGAAGGCTGGTCGCTTTCCTTTTTCGGCCTGTTCAGGGGCCGTCCCGATGCCCCCATGCGCGTTTGTGGATATTTCGGCAAATCCGAAGTGGCCGCAGCTGCCGAAGATACGACGTACCTCGCGCATGTGTTCGACAAGATCGGTTTTACCGCCTATGACAACGTTGTGCTCGATCAAGCGTCGTATCTTCTAGGGCTCGTATCTGCCATGGCCGATTTTCAATTCGACGTGTATCCCGACGGTAGTTTGAGCAACGTGTTCGCAATCGACACCAGCTTTAAGATCGAACAGCCAGAAGCAGTAAACGAGTCGTTTGAAAGCGGTGTGGCGTCGAGCATCATGCATACGCTTGAAGAGTGGGGTGCGGCTGATGACCGTTGGCGCCTTGCGGCAGATGCGGCATTCGCCCGTGCCCTGCCCGTGGCCCTCGACGATGGTTCGGTCGGCCGCTTTTCGTTCACGTTGACCCCACAATGGTCGAAAGCGCGCTGGACTAACGGCGTTCTGCAATCCGCAAAGATTTACTACATAGGTAAAGGTGCCCTTATCGAAGGAGAGTGACATCAAATGTGACACCAACGCGTCGTTGCCGTCACATTTGGATAATGTGACACCAACGCGTCGTTGCCGTCACATTTGGATAAAGCACGGCAAAACCTGAAGCCCTATTCTATTATTCAAACGTGACAGCAACGACGCGTTGGTGTCACAGGTGCCACGGAGGTGCCTAGGGGTGCGAGGTTGCAGATGTCATGCTACGAGCGGTTTTCGATCGAGCTGATATTCTTCAGCTGAATCGATATGGTGCCATCGGATTCGCTGGTGAAGGTGATGTATTCGGGGCTGCGACTGTATTCGGCGGGGAAAGTGATTTCGATGCCGGTGTCGGTGCGGATCTTTTGGCTTTTGGCCACCCGCTTCACAGCCTGACGCTCGAGCGGCACGCGCGCGGGTATGTCGACTGAGCGTGCTGCGGCTTCGAAGCGTTGCTTCAGCACCGGATCGCCGTCGAAAGCAACTTCGGCCATCTCCGAAAGGTCCAGGTCGTCGAATTCTGCCTCGGGGTCGTCTGCGGATTCCACCGCATACGCTTTCGCGCGCGAAAGGGCCACCGTGGTGTTTTGTCCATACTCTTCAGCGACGGCCTCGACGATTTCGGTTACCGCCCTAAACGTTTCCCTGGTTGAAGCCTCCATCGAGCACTGCAGCAACTTGTCGGGAATCAGCCAGCATTCTTCACCCGCGATTGTGCGTTGTTTATCGCTGAACACCACATCGAGCGTACGCAGGTTGATAACCGCGTACGACGACACCTTCTGGGACGTGTTGGGCAAAACAGCGTGATGGCGTGCGATGGTGTTGAACGTCCCCGCTTCGTTGTAGCGCTCGTCGTGCACGTACGCCTGCTTGCTTTCTAGCAGGAGCAGTGCCAGGTAGCGTGGGATGACCCCATCGAAGGCTGCTTCGGGATCGTCGGAGGCCGACGCGTTGACAGCATCCTCGAAATCTACCATCAAAAGGTCAGTTGACGTGGGCTTTTCCATGTGGCCAAGTTCGCGCGATAAGAATTCGCCGACTTCAACGGAAAGGTCGATAAACGTGCACTCGCCTGCGAAGTATGCCCGTATCCGCTCGGCAAAGTGGCTGCCTGTTTCGAATGCGCCGCGTTTGTTGTCCAAGTTTCCGAGTGCCTTGCGAACGTGGCGTACGACGTAGTTTTTAGCGGTCTTGTCCGTGATGTCCATTTCGTCGTGTGAAAACGAGTTCTCGCACGACGCGAAATCGAACATATGCAAAATGGCGCGGTTTACCTTCATGAGTGTCCTAGCTTGTAGTTGTATGCGACAGCGCAGCAGCAAGGCAGGACGCATGTGTATCACGAGCCCTCTGCTATAGCGCCCGCCTAGCATATCAGACGTGTCAATGAAGCATCGGAATCGTTTGGTACGCGCTGGTGCGCAAGGCCGGGTGACAGGGGGTGGTTCGCGTCACCCGGCCTGGCGCTTTGGCGCCACGTTAGGCATCGGTTCTCTCGCTCATTCAGGAGGGCGTGGGGCCTCTTTCCTTGGTGGAAACGCAAAACGTTAATTCCAGGCACGAGAAAAGCCAAGAATGCAGCTTTGTGCTCGATGGGATTGTTGTCTTGGGGTCACATTGTTTGGAAGTCTCGGAGCGTATTCCGCCAGGCGCGGCAAAACCCCAGTTCGCAGGACTCCGTTCTGCTTCCCGTCGCAGACCGAATCGAGCACAACGCTGCATTCCTGGCGCGAATCCCCTTCGGATTTGACGTTTGGCGATGTCGGCGCTGAAGGGCCGCCGGTTCCGTTACGTTTGCCGTCGGCAGCTGGCCTTGCGGAGCACAGCCCCGACGGCGCGCCCGCAAACGCGGCAGCTGCGCGCCACGACGCGCCGGCGCCGTGGCGTGACCCGCGCTTCGGAGGGCGCGCCTCCCCATTAGTGGCAAAACTTTTCTGCCGAGGCACCGTTTCCCCAGGTCGCGAAATCCCGCAGATTTACTGATCATGATGTTTTGCCACTAATCGTGGCCGCAGGCGCTGCGGCGACGCGTTGGCGAGACACGGGGAATTATTCAAATGTGACAGCAACGACGCGTTGGTGTCACATTTCGCGGGGGCGCCGGGGAGGGGGCGCCCCCGCCCGCCCTACTTCGTGGTGGCCTCGAAGGCGGAGAACACCTTGTCCTCCACGGCTCTCGGGCCGCCGAAGACGTAGGCGCTCGAGATCTGCGACCTGTTGGCCTTCGGGATCGATGCGTTGGCGTAGTTCGCCGCGTCGGCGAGCACGAGCACGGCGTCGTTCCTGCCGCAGAGCGCGGCTCCCGTGAGCGCGTCGTAGTAGGAGTAGCTCGTGGCCACGCCCATCCCGTTCGCGC
>CAMORQ010000214.1 GCA_946623915.1 uncultured Coriobacteriaceae bacterium
CGAAATGAAGCAGCCGATCGAGGCGGGGGAGACCGTTGGCATTGTCGTCGACAACCGTCTTGCTGCGCTGTATGCTTTCGACGAAGGCAGCAACACACTGAAATCTTCGTGCGGTTTTTCCATTGGGGTGAAACGTGGCAGCGATATTTAACGTGGATTCGGGCTTCGATTACGCCATGTTCAAGGGGTCGTCCTGCGCATTTGGCGTGTTCGACGGCGTGCACACCGGGCACAGGTATCTGCTCGACGCTGCGTGCGCCACCGCGCGCGAATCGGGAGGCGCATCTATTGCGCTCACGTTCGACATCGATCCGGACGAACTGTTTCATGCCGAGCGCCTGAAAAAGCTTTTGGGCAACCAGGACAGGCTCGAGATGCTCGCATCAAGCGGCGTCGATGCCGTGTGTGTCCTTCCGTTCACCGTTCAGTTCGCCAGTGCAACTCCGCGCGATTTCCTGCTGCAGACGTTTGCTGGACACGCACCCGCCCACCTCCATGTCGGTCGGGATTTTCGGTTCGGTTCGAAAGCGGCGGGAAACGTGGACGACCTCATGGCGTGGTCGGACGACTCGGGCACGCAGATTCATGCGCATCATCTTGTCTCTTCGGATGGTTCGCCCATCACCGCTACGCGCATCCGCCTTCTTTTGCTTGACGGAGACGTGGAGGGCGCGAACCAGCTCTTGGGGTATCCCTACACGTTGCGTGACGAAGTGAAGCCCGGTCGTGGCGACGGCGCACAGTTCGGCTTCGCGACGGCGAACATGGAAATCGCGTCCAACAAGCGCGTGCTTGCGGAAGGCGTGTACGGAGGCTACGCTTTAGTGGACGGGGTCCGCTACCGCGCGGCGGTTGCGGTGGGAACAAGCCCCTTGTTCCAGGCTTCGTCGAGCGCGAACATCGAAGTGCACATCCTCGATTTTTCCGGTGACCTCTACGGCAAATCCTTGGCTGTGGAATTCGTGGCGCGCATCCGCCCGATGATCGAATTCTCTTCCATCGAGGAGCTCGTCGCAACCGTGCTCGATAATATAGAATGGGTGCGTACCAATCTGCCCCTCGAACAGCAAGGTTGACGTCATATGGCCATCAGCAGCGAAGACGTCCAGCGCGTACGCGACGCAAGCGACATCGTCGATGTCTTCTCGGATCGCGTGCCCTTGCGCCAACGGGGTAGGGATTTCTGGTGCTGCTGCCCGTTTCACGAAGAAAAGACGCCTTCGTGCAAGATCGACCCGTCAACCCAGCTCTTCTACTGTTTCGGCTGCCACAAAGGCGGCGACGTGTTCAAATTCGTGCAGGAGCTCGATGGGATAGACTTTCCCGACGCGGTGCGTCGGCTTGCCGACCGCGCCCATATCGAATTGCAGGAAACTTCGACGCGCGGACCGTCCCAAAGCGAACGGGCGCGCTTGAAGGATGTGTGCCAATCGTCGCTCGAGTTCTTCCACATGCAGTTGATGCGCGGAAAGGGCGCCGAAGCCAACGCCGCGCGCATGTATCTTTCGGGTCGCGGTTTCGGCGGGGAGGTCCCCAAGCGTTGGCAGCTCGGGTTCGCGCCCGGACGGGGGACACTTGTCGCGCATCTGCGTGCGGCAGGTTTCTCGCAGAAGGACATGGTGGATGCCAACGTCGCCGTGATGCGTAACGGGCGTCTGGTCGACAGGTTCTTCAACCGGGTGATGTTCCCCATTTTCGACGAGGCGGGCGATTGCATCGCTTTCGGCGGTCGCGTCATCGGCGACGGAGAGCCTAAATACCTCAACAGCCAGGAGACGCCGCTGTTCCACAAGTCGCGCGTGCTGTACGGGCTCGACAAGGCCAAATCTTCTATCACCGCGTCGGGTGTCGCCATCGTGGTGGAGGGCTACACCGACGTAATCGCATGCCACGAGGCGGGCGTGGGAAACGTAGTCGCGACTCTGGGCACGGCTCTTACGCGCCAGCACATACGCGCCATTTCGCGCCATGCTTCAAAGCGGATCGTCTACCTGTTCGATGGCGATGCAGCGGGCCAGCGGGCGGCGGACAGGGCCCTCGAGTTCATCGGCGATTCGATGACCGAATCGGCGGGAAGGCGTCGCGTCGATTTGGTGGCGTGCACGCTTCCCGACAACCTGGACCCCGCCGATTTCATAGCTTTGCATGGAGCCGACGCGTTGCGCGAGGCGGTGGACGCCGCGGTGCCGCTCATTTCCTACGGCATCGACCGCCGTATCGCCGCATGCGACATCGAAACGCCCGAGGGGAGGGCGGCTGCGGCCGAAAGCGCCCTTTCGGTGCTGGCGCCTATCAAGGATTCCCTGCTCGCGAAGGATTACGCCGTGCAGATCGCCGGCAAACTCCGTTTGCGAGAAGACGACGTGTTGCAGCGCCTGGCGTCTATGGCCGCTCCTCGTCCGCAGCGCGAAAGCGCTGGCGGAGATGGTACGCCCGAACCGGCCGCTCCCGAGCCGACCGCGGTGCCGACGCGGTTGACGGAAACCGAGACGAGCCGTCGGCGATTCGAGGAAAACGTGCTTGGCGTCTGCGGGAAAAACCCCGCGATCGCCCTTCGGCACGCCGACGCTTTGGCCAGCGTGAACTGGCATGTGCGCCTTCACGCCGACGTTGCTTCCACCATGCTCGACCTTCTTTCAGGCAACCCCAGCGCGACGCCTGCCGATCTGGTCTCCGCGACGACAAACGCCCATCCCGCATCGGCTCGCCTTTTCGCATCCGTTTCCGATGCGGGGCACGATCCCGAGGCTTCGATGACCTACGCGCTCGAAGAACTCGCCCTCGGGGATTTGGAAGACGCCATCGAAACCTACCGTGGCCAGCTTCAAAACGATTCTGGCTTAACCCCGGAGGAACAGGATATGCTGTTTCAGACGGTGGCGGCATTGCAGAAGGATTTGGCTGCCCGCAGGGCGTTGCATGCCAAGCAGGTTGTCTTGTAGCTATTCACCTGGCATTTTTTGGCGTCAAGCCCTTCCGTCATGTCGGTTTTGCGCTTCGTTGCACCCTTGGGCGTCTCCGAGGTTGTTTCGTCGGTTTTTAGCACTACAATAAGGCGAAACAACGAAGAGAAAGCGAATCGTCGTGGATATTGTCGTTGCGCCGAATCCGATTCTAAGGCAGGTTTGCGAACCATGCGAAGTGGGCGATAAGGGCCTGAAAAAGCTTGCCAAGGAAATGGCCAAGGCCATGTACGCAAACAACGGCGTGGGTCTTGCGGCGCCCCAGGTGGGAGTGCTCAAACGGCTTATCGTCGTGGATTGTGACGTGGAATCAGAAAAGAAGAATCCCATCGTTCTCGTCAATCCTGAAATTGTGGAACAATCCGAAGAGAGCAGCATCGAAGGCGAAGGATGCTTGTCCTGTCCGGGCATTTCGGTGCCCATCGAACGCTCGCTCTGGGTGAAAGTGTCCTTCTACGACCTCGATGGCAATGCGTGCACGGTAGAAGCCGATGGGCTCTGGGCGCGTTGTTTTCAGCACGAAATCGACCATTTGGACGGGAAGACGCTGTTCGAAAGCGCCGGTCCGGTCGATCGCCTCCAAGCCCTGCAGGACTACGAAACCGCTCTTGCTTCCGGCGCGAAACCGGGAGAGACGGATGTGCGGGTGCGATAGATGAGAATCGTTTTCATGGGAACACCGGGCTTCGCCGCGACGATACTCGAGAATCTTCTCGGGCAGCACGAGATCGTCGGCGTGTTCACGCGGCCCGATGCGGTTCGCGGACGGGGCAGCAAACTCGTCGCGTCTCCCGTTAAGCAGGTCGCGCTCGAAGCCGGCATTCCCGTGTTCACGCCAGAATCGCTCATCGACGCGTCGGTCATGCACAGCTTAGGCGTCATGCGTCCCGATGCCATTTGCGTTGCCGCTTATGGCGCGCTACTTCCGCCTGAAGTGCTCGAGCTGCCGCCGTACGGTTGCTTGAACGTCCATGCTTCGCTTCTGCCTGCATGGCGCGGAGCTGCACCAATCGAACGTGCCATTCTGGCCGGCGACGAAGAAATGGGCGTGTGCATCATGCGCATGGACGAAGGTCTGGACACGGGCGATTACTGCGTCGTCCGCACGACGCAGGCCGAGGGCAAATCTGCACCGGAGCTTACGGCGGAGCTTGCGGATCTGGGGTCAGCGGCGCTCCTCACGGCGCTCACCCTCATCGAGCAGGGAACGGTGGAGTGGACGCCTCAGGACGATTTCTTTGCCACCTACGCCGAAAAAATCGGGAAACGCGAGTTCTTCCTGGATCCGAGCGCGACAGCGGCCGATACGGTCAGGCGCATCCGGGCTTCGTCTCCTGCGCATCCCGCCCGAGCGCTCATCGCCGGCCGGGCTGTCACGGTTACCGGGGCCTTGCGTGTGACCAGTCGCTTGCTTCGCGCCGAACTCTCCCTGCCTGCCAGTCAT
>CAMORQ010000215.1 GCA_946623915.1 uncultured Coriobacteriaceae bacterium
ACGCCGGCACTATCCTGAAGCGGTAGAGGCCGTGCGAAAGCTTGCGCACCGCCCGTGCAAAACCATCTGGGTCGAAGCTATCGCCCGTGGCAAGCACGGTATAGCGCACCGTTCCTTCGAACATGTCGTAACCCGCCAAGGCAAACCCGTTGCGCTTGTAGAACGCCAGACGGCGCACACGCTGCTCATAGTTGGCGGCCCGCTTGTCAAGCGGCTCGATTTCCAGCACCAAGTGTTTGCCGGGGAATCGCTTTTTCACGCTGTCGAGTATGCGCGTGCCTAACCCTCCACCCCGCGCGTCTGCGCATACGGCCAAGTACAAGATGTAGATGTAGCCCCCCGCCTGAATCGTATACGTCATGCCGCACAAGCGTTCGCTGTCAGATGGATCGTAGTACGCGAGAAAGTCGATTTCGGGCTTGCGGGCAAACAGCCGTAACGCAAGCAGCGAAGTCCGCTCGAAAGCCGGAAACGCTTCGCGGTACAGCGCCTTCACCTGGTCGTAGTCTTCGCTGCGCGCAGACACCGGGCGCGCTACCAAATCTTTTTCGTGCATGTTGCCCATGAGCCAATGGTACCGCATACACCTTGCCGCAAGGAAGAGCCGACCGCCTCGGGTAAAGCGCTTTGCCACTGGCACGTCCGCCGAGGGCGCTACCCTTTGCGCCAGATGTCGAAAACCACCCACACGGACAAAACGAAGGCACCGAGAAAACCGAAGAACGATATGAACGGGAGGCCGAACACCGTCGGCGTCCCCTGCACCCGGGAAAACAGGCTCGAACCCACGAACAGGCCTGCGATGATGATGCCTATGGTAAGGCGGTTGACGATTTTCGACACCGTCGAAAGCGGGGCGTCGGAACCGAGCATTTCCATGTTCATCTTCAGCTGCCCGCGCGTAAGCATGCGCAGCGCCTCGCCCGAATACGCCGCCGCCTGCGCGGCGCCTTCGCTCGCTCGTTGAAGCTCGAGGGCCGTATCCTCTAGGAATTCCTTCGGCCTATCCAACGGATTCGAGCTGCGCATGATGTGGGCGTTGATGATCCCCATGATGCTGTCGTTGGGGATGAAATCCGCCACCGTGCCCTCTATGGTCACGATGCCGCGCGATACGTTCGTGATAGAGGACGGCAGCACCACTTTGCATGCGCGCGTCAGGGTGAGCACATCGGCGAGCATTGCGCCGATGTCTAGATCGGACACGTCGGCTTCACCGTAGCTCGAAAGCAGGGAATCAAGGTCGGCGAGCATGCGCGGATGGTCGATTCTTTCTTCGTCCTTCGTGAGCGCAAATGCCAAAAGCGCTTCTTTCAGCTTCACGGGATTCTGCATCCCCACCGACTTGACAATGGCGTTGAAGCCCGAGCGCTCCGTTGGCGTAAGCCTGCCCATAAGACCCAAATCGATGTAGACGATCTTTCCGTCGCGAACGATGATGTTGCCTGGATGCGGATCGGCGTGGAAGAACCCATGGTCGAGGATCTGCGTTGCGTAGTTGTCGAGAATCTTCTCGCCGATTTCCTCCAGGTCGTAGCCGGCTTCCTTCAGCACGCGATGATCGTAGATGGGAATGCCTTCGACGTATTCCATGACCAGGCACTGCGAACTGCACAGGTCCCGGTACACATGCGGGCAATCGATAAACGCCACCGATGCGTTTAAGCGACGAAACACTTCCAGATTTTCCGCTTCGCGCTCGAAGTCGGTCTCTTCCAGGAAAGTTTGCCAGATCTCTTCGACCACCGCCTGCGCGTTGAGCAGCATTTCGTCCTTCGCGATATGGGACACGCCACGAGCCAACTGGCGCATGATGTCGATGTCTTGCGCCATGGTTTCCCGCACGCCGGGACGCTGCACCTTCACGGCGACAACGTCCCCGTTCTTCAGATACGCTTTGTGAACCTGGGCCAGAGAAGCGCTTCCCAACGGGGTTGGGTCGAGCTCGGAGAACACCTCGACGACCTTATCGTCGAAGATGTCGTCGAGCGCGGCGTGCACCTGATCGAACGGGAGGGGCGCCACCTTGGTTTGCAGCAGCGCCAGTTCATCGCAGTACGCCTGAGGCAGGATTTCCGAACGCGTGGACAGCGTCTGCCCGATTTTGACGAAGCTTGGCCCAAGCTCCTCGAGCATTTCGCGAAACTCTACAGGCGTAAATCCCCGCAGGAATTTGTGCTTGAAGAGAATGGAGGACATTTCGCGCAGGCGCGCCGAGCGCGACTTCAAATTGAAGCCGAACTGCTCTTTCGCAGAAGCTTCGCTCCCCTGCTTGAAAAAATGATTGATTACTGCGTTGTCTGCCATAGGCCTAGATGGTAGGTGTCCGGCAATCGAGGCGCTCTGGCGCCCGTTGCTATTCGGCCGGCTCTTCGGCCGCCTCTTCTGCCTCGGCGGCTGCCGCTTCGTCAGCCGCCTTAGCCGCATCGGCAGCGTTCTGCTCGGCAGCGAACTTGGCGGCGGCGGCGGCAAACGCTTCGCGGTCTTCAGGCCTCATCATGCGCATGGTGGTCTCCAGCGCGCTCTCGCGCAACCCGCTCGTGGAATCGCTCGTTTTACGCGTCAGCTCTTCGTTCAGCTGCTTGCCCTGGTCAACGGTGATCTCTCCCTTTTCCACCAGTTGGTCAACCAGTTCCTTGCCCTTCTCCGCCGTGAACGCCATGGCGCCGATACCTGCCAGGAAAACGTTTTTCAGTCCATCGCCGAGAGTCGTCATTGCAAGCCTCCTTTTTCATGGGGAACCCGTTTGATTATCTGCTTGTGATAATACCCTCTCGCGACCCTGCTCGACAACCTTAAAATTCACTGCAATCAACCTGTCACGTTCACCGATGCCCTGCGTGCACGATTCGGCGCCACAAAGCCGATAGCCCACAGAACCCGCGCGCTGCTCGAGAGGTATAGTGTTCACGTGAAAAAGCGGGAAACGCAGTGCGAGGGGGATGGGCAGTGATCGGAATCGGAATCGACACAGGTGGCACCTACACTGACGCCGTAGTTGCGCATACCGAAACGGGCGAAGTGCTTGCGAAAGCGAAGTCCCTCACGACCAAAGACGACTTGACATTGGGCATCGGACGCGCGCTCGATGCGCTCCCCGCACCTCTGGTAGCGCAGGCAGAGGGCATTTCGCTTTCAACCACACTCGCCACGAACGCCTGCGTCGAAGGAACGGGCGGAAGAGCGAAGCTTGTGATCGTCGGCGTCGACGAAGATTCCCTTCGACGCCTTGAAATCGACCGAGCTTACGGCATCCCCTACGCAGACGTGCAAGCGCTTGACGTGCACGTCGATTCCAGCGGCAAGGACGTAGTGCAACCCGACTGGGATGCATTCTGCAACGCCCATGCCGACTTCTTCGAGGATGCCGATTCGTTCGGCATTGCGGGTCTGCATGCGTTAAACAACGGTGGCGCTATGGAAACGTTCGGCGCCGAGTACCTGCAGAGTCGTTATGGCGTGCATGTGGTTAAAGCGGTCGATGTGGCGGCAGAGATCAACGTGTACGAACGCGCCGCCACCGCCTTGCTGAACGCGCGCCTTGTGCCCGTGATTTGCGAATTCCTCGATGCGATTCGCGCAGTGCTGCGACAACGCGGCCTGGAAGGCATACCGGTTTCGGTGGTGCGCAGCGACGGGTCGATCATGTCCGCCGAACTTGCGCGCGAGCGGCCCGTGGAAACCATCTTGTCGGGACCCGCCGCTTCGGTACGCGGCACCCAAATGCTCGTGCAGGCATCGGATGCGTTGGTGGTCGACATCGGCGGAACAACGTCCGACATCGCCTTGTTCCGCCAAGGCAAACCCGTGTTGACCGACCACATCGCCATCGGAGGATGGAAGACCCAAGTCGCAGGCATCGCCATAGATACCATTGGCCTAGGCGGCGACTCGGCGGTACGCTGCACCAAGGAAGGCACCGTCGCCCTTTTCTCGCAGCGCGTTATCCCCTTGTGCGTCGCGGCCACGCGATGGCCGAAGATCGCAGGCGGCTTGGAGACCTATCTGCATAGCGCCACCCCTAACCACCTATCTCGCTACGAGTTATTCTGTCTCGCAAATAAACCGAGGCGCATGGAGCGCTACTCGGCTTCCGAGCAGAACTTCATCAGCATGCTTGAACAAAGCCCCGTTTCCTTAAGCGACAAACGCACAGCGGCGGTGTTCCTGAACACAGACCGGCTCGAACGCGAGGGAGTTGTCATACGTAGTGGCATGACACCCACCGACGCCATGCATATCTTGGGAATGATGGACACGTTCGACGCCCGTGCTTCCGAACTGGGAGCGCACTGCGTCATCAAATCGTATCGAAGCGCCAATGCCGCCCGCGAGGAGAAAACGGTCGAGCAGCTAGCTCGCGAAATCTGCGAGCTAGCGAGCCGCAAGCT
>CAMORQ010000216.1 GCA_946623915.1 uncultured Coriobacteriaceae bacterium
CGCGGAGTCGGCGGGCGCAGCGGGGCCGGCGGCCCCAGGGCCTGCAGCGGACGCAGCGGGGCCGCGGTCGGCAGACACAGGGCTCGAGCTGGTGTCTGCAGGTGTAGCGCCTGCAGAGCCGCCAGACAACGGCGCTTCTTGTTCGGCTTCGGACAGGGAGGGAACTTCTGGCATGGCTAGCGGGCACCTCCCCCACCGCCGCCGAAGCCGCCTCCGCCGCCGCCGGAGAACCCGCCTCCGCCACCGCCGCCGCTGCTACTCTCGGACAACGCGGAGCGGACCGACGAAGTCGTATTGCTCCACACATCGTCGAACGCACTCGCAAACGACATGCTGCCCGCACCAGCGCGATTTCCGCTTTCATACCAGACATACCAAGGCACGTAGCCGCCCGCCGTTTCGTTTTCGGTTGCGAAAACCTGTGGCACCTTGTCGCGCAGCTCCCGAATGACCTGTTTGGCAATGCCGAACAACTGCGCATAAACCATGAACTGACCCCATACCTTCACATCGGTGGGCAAACGCTCGTCAAGAAGCGTGAAATCGTTCAGCCAATTGCGCAGGGCCCGGGCCCGCGCGCGGTCGTCGACGCCTTTTTGCGAGCGCCGCGGCATCACCACGCCAAACACCGCCATAACTACGGACACGATAAGGCACACTCCAGCAGGAATGAGATTCGAAAGGAACCCCGCAAGCATCATCCCGATGACAAACACGGTACCGGCGATGAAGAAGATGGTCACCTGCAATCTGCTGCCCTGGACTTCGAAATAGTTCTGCTTGACCGTTTCGGCGCTTACCGTGCCTTGCCAACTTTTCATTTTGTTCGAGAAGGACTTCGGATGGGCCTCCCCCCACGCCGCTATCGAGTCCAGCCAAAGCGAAGGAGCATTATCCGCAACGTCGCCGAACAGGAACTTCATCAGCTTCACATCAATGGGATTCGCCAAGTGGTCGGCAACGGAATCGTTGCGCGCGATGTAGTAATCCTCGACCGTTTTGCTGCCGAAAAAAGTCCGTTTGTCGTGCGAGCCCTTATTGATGGTTATGGCGCCCAGGTTGGCCAGGTGCATGATGGTGACAACCACGTCATCTTTGGACTCGCGGTTCCAGCGCAACAGCCTCCCAATGACCGCCGGATGCACGTCCTTGTTGGGAACATCACGCCAGTACTTATCGGTGAACGTGGGTTTGAGCTCCCGGCCGTGGCGGGCAAACATGACTGCAGACCACACGATGCCTGCAAGCCCTACCAGCCCCATAGCCCCCAAGCCGACCCGCACGAGCATGCGCTGCATGTTAGCGGCGTCCGCCTCGCGCTGCTCCTCTTCCAGAATGCCCGCAAGACCAGGCGAATCAACCATCGCTTGCTTGTTGACCTGTGTCAGCCATTCCCGCGGAAACACCACACGAGCCTCGGCAAACGATTCTGACCTAACGAGCGGGACGCTCAAGCGAACCTGAGTGCCCGTGTCGTCGAAGTCCACCGAACCGTCTAGGGGGCCGTGCCCCCACGCTCGCACCGTATCCCCCGGCACGCCGGTCGCGCCGTTTGCCGGCAACGAAATGTTGCACACGACGTTTTCGCTGTCCTCCGCCCAATCGGGTCCGACGTACTGCCAATACAATTCAGCGCAGTCCTCGTAGGCCACCACCGCGTTTTCGACGATGTAGTCCAGCTTCACGACCATCTGCTCGCTGTTGGCGTTGAAGAACACGTAAATCGCATCGTTCTCCTCGTCAAACGAGCATGCCTGGCCCGGCGGGCCGCCCGCTTCGCGCCAAGGAGTCTGAAACGGCACCGCATCGAAGGTTTCGAATTCGGGGATCGTACGGTCGAGGAAGCGCACTTGCACGCTTTGCGGACGCAACGTCTTGGGAGACTTGAAGTCGTCGAAATCCCACCACACGCAGCTGAACGACCCATCGAAGTCGAACGTGCGCTGCTCGGAAACGTGCAGATTGCCGCTCGCATCCACCGTGGCCTCGATGTAGACATGCGGCATATGGTATTCCCTGGCGAGCGCCGGCGCGGGGAACAACAACGTGCACGCGAGTGCAAGCAGCGCCGCGCATAAGGCAAGGCGGAGCGCGGAGGTCGGCAAAACGATGCTGTGCTCAATACGCGCGGTGCGCACGGAACGTACAGCAGCGACACCGGCACGCGCGGCATGCATAACGGGCGCGGGGTCGCCAGTGCGCACGATACGCCTGGCGCAGCCGGTGTGCACAGCGCGCGTCGCAACGTCGGCGGCGCCTACGCCCCCGATACGCGGACTTTTCGTTAAGCTCGTGATTTGCACGCGCATCCTCCTTGCAAGATTGCAGCACTATAAGGTATTATACTTTGCCGCACTTGCTTTACAGGTGCGTTCATTGTGCGGAGAGCTGACCGAGAGGCCGAAGGTGCTCGCCTGCTAAGCGAGTATACGCCAAAAGCGTATCTGGGGTTCGAATCCCCAGCTCTCCGCCAGTATCGATTTCGATGTTTCCCTGCTTCAGAAACCTGTTTCGGCGTTTTGGAACGCTGCTTTAGGCATATCGCTTGTGCACTGCGTCTAGGGCACACCTACACGTGGCTCCGCATGACGAATCGAGCCTGAGCGGGTGGCTTCGGGCCCAAAACACGAACAACCTGCATGAGAGCGGCTCCGTTACAGCCCTGCCGAATCTCCGGACGCATCAGAGGCAGGCGGTGTCGGCGCACCAAACCCCACGGTCGGGGCGGTGTCGGTCCCCAGATCCGCATCGTAGCTTTCGCGACGCTGAAAGCCGAACAAACCCGCGAACAACGTACCCGGGAATTGCTGGATGGCGGTGTTGTACATCATGACCGTGTCGTTGAAGCTCTGACGCATGTAGCTGATCTTGTCTTCGGTTGCGGAAAGCTCGTTCTGCAGGTTCAGGAAGTTGGCGCTTGCCTTCAAATCGGGGTACTGCTCGGCCACGGCGAACAGGCTCTTCAGCGTGCTCGACAGCGCGTTTTCCGCCGCCATGCGTGCTTCGGGCGTCTTCGCGTCGGACACGGCAGCGCGCGCCTGTGTGACAGCGTCGAGCGTGCCCTGCTCGTGCGCCATGTAGCCCTTGACCGTCTCCACCAAGTTCGGAATAAGATCGTAGCGGCGTTGCAACTGAACGTCCACCTGAGCCCATGCGTTGTCGACCATGTTGCGCTTGCGCACGAAGCTGTTGTAGATCCCGATGACAACAACCGCAAGAATAACTATCAGCGCTAGGATAATCGTCAGTGCACTCATGGGCAGCTCCTCTCATCAGGGCCTACGCGCGTATTGTAGCACGCTCATCCTGCCGTAACCCCTAGTGTGCACGGATGCACGCGGCAACGGCGGCATATGGGCGGATAAACGGTGTGGTTGCGGCTACGCAGCGACTTGCGCCCAGGGCGCAAGTCACGGCTCGCCGCGCATGGCGCGCGATTCGCCCGGATGGACGGCCCGCTTGGGCGACGCTACCGCACGGGCGGCGCCTGTCGGGGCTACGCTACCGCACGGGCGACGTGTCCGCCGGAGCTGCGTGTCCGCCGGAGCTGCGCGGCCGCGAGGGCTGCGCGGCCGCTTGGACGGCGCTGCCGCGAGGAACGGCCGAACCTCGCGCCTAGCCCGGAAGGATGGCGGCGCCGAGTGAGGTGAACGATGTCGCACGAGCCCACCACCCGCGTGCGAGCGCGGCCGAGCTCACGGATTGGGCGGCTTCGTAGCTATCGCACACCGCAAACGTGCCCGACCCGCTACCGCACAGCAGCACGCCTTCGACGCCCGAAAACCCGCCTGCAAACTCGCGCACTTCCGCCAAGACGTCATAGAGCTTTTCCGAGGCGGGAGCCAAGTTGTTGAACAAAGGGATTTCCTCGGCGTTGCGCGCGTCGTTCACTTCGGCGAGCATAGACGCAGGCACTTCGCCGGGGTCGTCGTCGAACGTGGCGTAGGCGGCTGCAGTGGACACGCCGCCTTCAGGCTTGACGATAGCAACCGCCTTCTTCGATGGATCCAGCGCGTGAACGAAAGTGTCGCCCGCACCGTCGAGAAGTGCGCACCCACCATGCAGGAAGAAGGCAACATCGGCTCCGAGCGAACGCGCAACCTGCTCTAGGCGCCCATCGTCTGGCTGCAAGCCCCAAAGATTCGCCATAGCCACCAAAACGGCTGCGGCATCGGACGAACCGCCGCCGAGCCCTGTCTGGGCGGGGACGCTCTTTTCCACCACGATGCGCACCGACTCATCTTCGGTGCGACCGATGGCCTGCGCCAGTTCGCGCGCTGCTTTGCAGACGAGGTTGCTTTCGTCGGGGACGGCGATAGGCTCGAGCCCCGCAGCCCACACCATGTTCGCTCCAACTTCCAGACCAGCTCCCGATGCGGGTTC
>CAMORQ010000217.1 GCA_946623915.1 uncultured Coriobacteriaceae bacterium
CTTGTCCGACACAGTGTGTCCGAAGACCGCATCATCATTGAGGACCAATCGGGCAATACCACGCAGAACATCGCCAATTCGCTGCAGTTTGCGAACCCAGCGCGCGACCGCATCGGAGTCGTGACCAACAATTTCCATCTCTACCGCGCGGTAGGCATCGCGCGCAAAGCGGGCGTTGAACACGTGTGCGGCGTTGCGGCGTATTCGACACCGTTCTATCTGCCCAACAACATGCTGCGGGAAGGGCTGGGCATCATCAAGGACTTTTTCGCGGGCAACCTGTAGTAAACCTCACGTCGAATCCAGGATCGCATCGCTTGCCCGAAAGAAGGCGCTTTTCGCATCGAAACGCGTCGTTTAGGGCTACCATATTGCATGTGGTCGCACGCTCGGCGACGAGAGAGGGGGATGCATGGCCACATCGTATTCGGGCTACATGGGCAAAGTGCTCGAGCTGGATTTAACGACGCGCACGGCCAAGGAGTACCCCTGGACCGATGAGGATCGCCGGTTGTACATCGGCGGAAAGATCATGGCGGCGAAAATCCTCGACGGGATGCTGACCGGCCACGAGGATGCGCTTTCGGCCGAAAACCCTGTTGTCATTTCCACCGGCCCGCTCACAGGGACAGGCGCTCCCTGCTCGAGCCGGTTCAACATTTCGGCGCTCTCTCCCCAGACGGGCATCGTGGCATCGTCGAACTGCGGCGGTACGTTCGGCTACCACCTGAAGAAAGCCGGGCTCGATGCGCTCGTCATCCGCGGTGCGTGCGAGACGCGCTCGTGGATTTCCATCGAGAACGGCGAAGTCGAATTCCACGACGCCGAAGCGGACGGCGTGTGGGGCCTGCGCGTTACACCGGCGCAGGAGCGCATCGAAGAATTGCTCGTGCAGAAATGGGGTGCCCGCCGCGCATTCGGCCAGTTGGTCATCGGGCCAGCGGGCGAAAACCTTGTGCTCTATGCGGGGGTCACCAGCGACGAGCGCGCGGCCGGTCGCACGGGGTTGGGCGCGGTGCTGGGCTTCAAAAACGTCAAAGGCATCGCAGTGTTCGGCAACCACGAAATTACGGTCGCCGACCCAGTGCGTAACGCCGCCTGGAACAAGAGGTTCTTCAAGACGCTGCGCGAGCATCCGCTGACCGGCAAGCAGATGCCGCGCATGGGAACGCCTGGTTTGGTGAGCCCCATGCAGATGCGCGGCATGCTGGCCACACGCAATTTCTCGGCGGGTCGGTTCGACGCGTTCGACAAGGTCAGCGGCGAAACGTTGGCAGAGGAAGCCAACGTGGCGAACAGGGGATGCGTCAGCTGTCCCATTCGTTGCAGCCGTACGGTCGAATTGGACGGCCAGCTCGTGAAGGGTCCCGAACTGGAAACGCTGGGCTTGCTTTCCGCAAACATCGAAAACGACGACCTGAACGTGGTACTGCGGTTAAACCACGCTCTCAACGAACTGGGCATGGACACCATATCGTGTGCGGGCACGCTGGCGTGGGCTATGGAGGCCAACGAGCGCGGCCTGTGGGAATGCGGGCTTTCCTTCGGGAGCGCCCAGGAGCTCGAAGGCATCATCGAGGACATCGCCTACCGGCGCGGCATCGGCGCCGATCTTGCCGACGGCTCGAAGAGGCTCGCGCGCAAGTACGGTGGTGAAGAGTTCGCCATCCAAAGCAAGGGACTCGAGCTTTCCGCCTACGAACCGCGGCGTGCGGTGGGCATGGGCTTGGGTTACGCCGTCAGCAACCGCGGTGGGTGCCACCTAAATGGCGGCTATCTGGTTATCATGGAAGGGTTGGGGCTGTTCTGCGATCCGCAAACCCCGAAGGCCAAGGCCGACATGACCATGATGTTCCAGGACCTGATGGAAGCCACGGCGGCGGCGGGGCAGTGCCTGTTTTCGACCTACGTGTTCTTCCCGAGCATGCTGATAACCCGGCCGAGGGGTCTGGTGACCACGGTGGTCAACAAGGCGGCGCCGCATGTGGGATGGGCTTTACGCGCCATCAACAAATTCCCGCGCGCTGTGCACATGCACATGCCCATTCTGCCGCACACGCGTTCTTTCGAATACGCCACGGGTATGAAAATGAAAATGGGCGACTTCATGCGCAGCGGCGAACGCGGCTACACGCTCGAGCGCTACATTTCCCAGCGGTTCGGCATCAGCGCCAAAGACGACACGCTGCCTAAGCGCCTAACGGATACGCCCCAGGACCCTGCCGACCCCACGACCAAAGTTCCGCTCGACGAACTGAAGCAGACCTATTACGAGGCTCGCGGCTGGACCCCGGATGGGCGCCCGAAAGTGTCCACGCTGCAGAAGTTGAAAATCGTCTAGGGCGGGGGCCTTTATGCCAAGCAACGACATCCCCCATGTGCATGTGAAGCTGTTCGGCCTGTTTCGTCTGGACACAGGCCTGCACGAGCTGGACGCGCAGGCGCGCCGCGTGAAGGACCTGTACCCGGTGCTGTTGCGGGAAGCGCGCGCAGGCAACCCGGCCACGACAATCACCCGCGCCGATATCGACGGCTGCGTCGTGTTGGTAAACGGCAAGCAGTCCAAGAAGAGCACGAAGCTATCGGAAGGCGACACGGTCTACCTGATGTCGCCGGTGTGCGGAGGCTGAAATGAACGCGTATTCGATCACGCAGGATTGCATCGGCTGCGCTTCGTGCGCCCGCGTCTGCCCGGTGGGTGCTATAAGTGGCAGTCCCAAACAGCGGCATGTCATCGACGCTGGCGCATGCGTGCGGTGCGGAGCGTGCGGACGCGTCTGCCCGGCTGGAGCCGTGCTCGATAGCGACGGCCGTGCTGCAGTGCGCGTCCCGAAACGCGAGTGGCCGCGCCCGGTGTTTCGGCGTTCGTGTGCCGGATGTTCGCTGTGCGTCGTCAGCTGCCCCAAAGGGTGCCTGGCTATCGAGCAGCCTGCGTATCCCGGCGACATCGGCACGCGTGCGCAGCTCGTAGCACCCGACGATTGCATCGGCTGCGGGCTGTGCGTTTCCGCCTGCCCCATAGAAGCGGTGGTTTTGAAAGACCCGGCGAGCGCGCAAACGGAAGACGCTTGGCCGGACGAAACGGAAGGAGCCCGCATGAATCCAGTCAGGTCAGCTTGGTGCCGCGCGTATCAAACAGCGTTTCGCGCTGCCATCCCCGTCATGCCCTATCGTGAGCCGTTCATCCTCGACAGCACCGACGACATCGCCGCGCTGTGCAACGTGCTCGGCATCGATTCCATACTCATCGTGACCGATGAAGGCATCAGCGGCTTGGGGCTGTGCGACCGGACGATCGAGTATTGCGAAGCAGCCGGCGTGCGCACGGTACTCTACGATAAAACGGTTCCCAACCCCACTATCGACAATGTCGAAGAGGTGCGCCAGCTGTACCTGGACAACGGATGCCAGGCGCTTGTTGGTTTCGGCGGTGGTTCGTCGATGGACTGCGCGAAAGGCGCGGCGGCACGCATCGCCCGGCCCAACAAGCCGGTGGAAAAGATGGCGGGCGTATTGAAGGTCCTTGCCAAGACGCCGCCGATCATCGCCGTTCCCACCACGGCGGGCACAGGCAGCGAAGTGACGCTCGCTGCGGTCATCACCGACGCGAAGACGCACCACAAGTTTCCCATCAACGACTTCACCCTCATCCCCGACTACGCGGTGCACGACTACCGCCTGACCACAGGGCTGCCCAAGCACATCACCTCGACCACGGGCATGGATGCGCTCACCCACGCGGTGGAAGCCTACATCGGTCGGTCAACCACCAAGCATACGCGCGCGATGGCCGAAGAGGCGGTGGTGCTGGTGCACAAGTACCTTAAGCGGGCTTACGACGATGGGCAAGATGCCGAAGCGCGCCAAAACATGCTGCGCGCGGCCTATTGCGCAGGCATCGCGTTCACCGTGTCCTACGTAGGCTACGTGCACGGCCTCGCCCATGCGCTTGGCGGCAAGTACGGCGTGCCACACGGGCTTGCGAACGCGGTTATCTTGCCGCATATGCTGCGCGCCTATGGACCGGCATGTCATGAAAGCCTGGCAAAGCTCGCGCGTTTGATCGGGGTGGCTCCTTCGTTGGCGCCGGACGCGCAAGCGGCGAACGCGTTCATCGAATGGATCGATTCCATGAACAGCTCGATGGAAATCCCGAAGTACATAGACGGCATCGAAGAGCGCGACATCGCGCAGTTGGCGATGCATGCCGACAACGAATCGAACCCGCTCTACCCGGTGCCGGTGCTGATGGACGTCGATGACCTCGCGCAGATGTTCAGGGTGGTCGGAAACCTAGATTAGCGTGCCATTGGGCGTGCCATTGGGGACGGAGTCGTTCGACACGCCCGGACGTGTTTCGCCCGGCGTGTCGAACGAC
>CAMORQ010000218.1 GCA_946623915.1 uncultured Coriobacteriaceae bacterium
CGATGCGCTCGCCCACGAAGTTGTAGGGGGAGGAGGAGCGAATTTCCAGAATCGCATCAGGTACTACATCGCTGAGCAGCACGAAGCCGGACGAGTCATCTGAATGTTCTACACCGTCTTCGTACGTGACGGTAGGTGTGCTCGAGGCACTGGTTGTGGAGGTGCTAGCTGCTGAGCCGCTCGCAGAGTCGGCCGAGGAGGCGCTGGCGATTGCGCTCGAGCCGCCGGACGCGCTCGAGCCGCCGGATGCGTTCGAGTCGCTAGTCGCGCTCGACGTGCATCCGACGAGTCCTGCACACAAACTTGCAGCTATCATTAAAGCTACCATGCTCGATTGTCTCATGCTGATCTCCTGTCGATAACGTAGGACGTGGCCGGTGCGGCGTCGACATCGCGGTCGGCGCAGCTAAGCCATTCCTTCAACCAGGATGATGCCGCATCGCTCTCTGCGCGCGATGTTCAAAGACGAAGTCGATGCACTGCGTCATCGAGCTAGTCCATAGTGTCCGACTTGTACTTTTCTCTTCGGCTAACACATGAAATGGCCTAATTGTGGAAATTGCTATCACAATTGTGTCATTCTGTGCAATAAGGGTATGCACCCAGGGTAACTGCGCTACTATTCGCACGTGTAGATACCAGTCGTATCGGAAGATAGGAGTTTAATATGTCTCAAATCGGACAGGAAATCGGTGACTTCAGTGTAATGGCGTATCAGGACGGCGACTTCAAGGAAGTTACGAAGGCCGACGTTCTGGGCAAGTGGAGTCTGTTCTTCTTCTACCCGGCGGATTTCACTTTCGTGTGCCCGACCGAGCTCGAAGACTTGGCCAACCTCTACGACAAGTTCGTAGCGGCAGGCGCGGAAGTGTACTCGGTGTCCTGCGACACGCATTTCGTTCATAAGGCTTGGCACGACAGCTCCGAGCGTATCGGCAAAGTTCGCTATCCGATGCTTGCCGACCCCGCCGCAGTGCTCGCCACGGATTTCCAGGTGCTTATTGAGGGCGACGGCAAGGCCGAGCGCGGTGCTTTCATCGTGGACCCCGAAGGCAAGATTCAGGTTTACGAGGTAACCGCTGGTGGCATCGGGCGCAAAGCCGAAGAGCTGCTTCGCCTGCTGCAGGCCGCCCAATTCGTGGCCGAACACGGCGACCAGGTGTGCCCGGCAAACTGGGAGCCCGAGGGCAGCGTGGAAACGCTGAAGCCCGGCATCGACCTGGTGGGTGCCCTGTAAGACGCAAGCCTCAAACGGGTTTCGAGAAAGGCGGTCCTTCGGGGCCGCCTTTTTGAGTGGCGCGCACCTGCCGTGACCTTGAGTCTTGTTCGTCGGGCGGCCGCAACAGCCGGGCGCGAAATGCAAGGGCAGGGCGCATCACTCACGGTTTTTGCATGTTCGGCCGACGTTTCTGCCGTACGGGGGCGCTGGTGGTGCGGTAAGGTTGCCACGGGTTGCGAACGATAGAAACGAGGACGCACATGGCAGCAGATGATTTGGCCCTACACGACGAATGCGAGTTGACCGAGGAGGAATTTCTCGCGCTCTACGACGCATCTCGCTGGCCCCATCCGGCGCTTACTGCCGATATCGCAGTCTTTCGCCAGGTGAAAGGCGAAACGCAGCTGCTCATGGTGCGTCGAGGGAACCATCCGTACAAAGGGGCCTGGGCCCTGCCTGGTGGATTCTTCGAGCCGGGTGAAACCATCGAACAGACCGCTGTGCGCGAGCTGATCGAAGAAACGGGGATCGAAGGGGTCTCCCTTGAGCTGTTCGGCATCTACAGCACGCCAGGGCGCGATCCGCGCGACTGGGTGGCCACAGCCGCATTTTTGGCGGTTGTGCCCGAAGGCGTGGTTGCGCGGGCGGGCGACGACGCCGATGCGGTGCGGTGGTTTTCCATCGCGACCGAGCGCGGCTCGGATGGCGCCGTCGACATGACGTTAGAGGCAGACGGCGTGTGTCTGAAATCGCGTTTCACCGTGGAAGTGGCGCCGACAACCGGAATGCGCAAGACGCACGTGTCAGCCCACGAAGGGTTTGCCTTCGACCACTACGCTATCGTAGCCGACGCGTGGGCAAACTGTAATCTAGATGCCTAGCGCCATTGATATAATTGCCCCATGAACAAGAATTCTGTCATCATCGCACTCGTCTCCCTTCTGGTGGGCATCGCCATCGGATGGGGGGCGTCCCAGGTCCTGGTAAACAGCGCGCAGCAGGCGGTCTCGCAGGCATCGTCGGCCGCCAGTTCGGCTGTAGGCACTTCGGTCGATGTGCAGCAAGGCGCCGCTTCCAGCGAGGTGGGCAGCTTGTCATCGAGCCCTTCTGCGTCCGCGTCGGATGCCGCCGAGCAGGAAGCCGCTTCTTCCCAAAGCGACGAATCGTCAGAGCGCGGCAGCAGTTCGGCAACCGACCGCTTCGATGCCGAAGTGGGCGGGACCGACACGAGCGATGCCGATGGGGGTTCTGGCAGCTCTTCTTCGGGGCGAGATGCCGGTGTCTCATCCTTGGATACGAGAGGCGCTTCTGCATCAAGCGGGCAATCGCCGCCGTCTGGCGGCGTGACGGTCGTCGAAGACGGTACGTACACGAGCAAAGAAGAAGTGGCGGCCTACATTCACCAATTCGGGCACTTGCCTTCCAACTACATATCGAAGTCCAAGGCCAAAAAGGCAGGTTGGGTGTCCAAGGAAGGCAATCTGGATGAAGTCCTTCCCGGTATGAGCATCGGGGGCAGCGAATTCTACAACGACGAAGGCTTGCTGCCCGATGCGCCCGGTCGCACTTGGACCGAATGCGACATCAACTACGAAGGTGGCTACCGTGGGGCCGAGCGCATAGTGTTCTCAAACGACGGGCTGATATTCTACACGGACGACCATTACGAAACGTTCGAACAGCTGTACTAGGGGGTGTCATGCGCGAAATCCTTGTTGACGAAGCTTCGTTTGCCTCCGTTGCCGACGTGCATTCCCACCTGGCTCGCGAACTGGACTTTCCCGCGTATTACGGAGTGAATCTCGATGCGCTCAACGATTGTCTTTCGGATGTGGACGAGCCTGTGCACTTCAGCGTGTTCCTGGCAGATTCGCCTGCGAGCGAACAAGTGCAAGAGTGGTTTCCGAAGCTGTGCCGCACGCTTTTGCGCGCTTCCCGTAGCAACGATGCTATCGATGTTGCCATACGCGCTTCGAGTTTGCCGGCGCTCATGCGCTTGATCGAATGTCCTGGTATGGTCAAACTCCTCGAAGACGATGGGTTTATTGTCCAGACCCTTGTCGGGAGCCTGACGCAAGCGCATAATGAAGACGTGAAGCGAGGTTTTGAATGAAAACTGTCCTCAAAAACATAGTCCTTTTTCTAGCCGTGAGCCTGATTGGGTGCGGATTCGCCGTATCTGCTTTTGCGTCGCCGACGTCTGCGGGCGCGACGCCAACAGCCCCCACGTTCGATGCGTTAGGCGGCGTATTCGCCGTGCTTGCGGTCGTGGCGCTTATCGCTCTCGTGGTGCTTGGCGTTGCGCTGCATAGGCGCAAAAAAGACCGCTAGGCTGCTTCATCGACAACTGATTGCATTTCTTGCCGACGTTTCGGCAGGTTCGTTCGTGTTAGGAGTAGAGACAGCTTGGAGAACGGTTTGGACATCGAAGAAATCTTCGGGCGGCACGCTGCGACGGTGTACAAGGTGTGCTACACGTACTTCGGCAATGTTGCCGACGCCGAAGACGCTGTCCAGCAGGTGTTTTGCAAGCTCATCGACAAGCCGCGCACGTTCGAAGATGCCGAACACGAAAAAGCGTGGCTTATCGTGTGCGCGCAAAACCACTGCAAAGACGTGCTGAAAAGCGCTGCCCGTTCCCGCCGAGTTGACATGCCCGACGATGTGGAGGATGTTGCGCAACGTGCCGATATCAGCGATGTGCTCGCTGCCGTGCTCGCGTTGCCAGAGGTGTATCGCGAATGCATTTACCTGTATTACTACGAAGGATACTCGACGGCGGAGATCGCCGAGATGTGCTCTGCGCCCCCGTCGACGGTACGCAACAGACTCGCCGACGGACGAAAACTGCTGAAAATCGCTTTAGGAGATGACTAGGGTGGGACACGAGGAATACCGCGACAACGACCAGGCGCTCGAAGCGCGTATCCGCGACGCGTTCGACGCGCTTGAGCCAGGTGCGGATGCCAAGGAGCGCATCCTTTCCAAGCTGGTCGCCTACCAGGCCGATCGCAAAGCGCAGGCTCTCGAATCGGACCAAGACGACATTCAGGGGGATTCCCGCTTCGCGAACATAGGTCGGCCGAGCGAATGGGGCCTGTCGGACGGCGATGGGTCGGACAAGGCTTCG
>CAMORQ010000219.1 GCA_946623915.1 uncultured Coriobacteriaceae bacterium
GATGCCCTTCACACCTTCGTGCCATCCCTGTCCGCTTACCACCAGCGCGCGTTGACCATGGTAGATTTCCTCTGCCTGCATGCCGGCGATTTCCGACAATTCCGCTTCTATGGAACGACGCTGGTCGTTGACAGTTTCCAACCGGGACGCCAGTTCGTTGGCCCGGTCGAAGTCGTCGCAAAGCAGCAGGTCGAGCGCAAGCTGCGCATCCCCCATCCTGCCTGCGGCGTTCAGACGAGGAATGACGTTGAACGACAACGCGTTGGCGGCGATCGGGGTGTCAGCCGCCCCCGCGCATGCAAGCAGCGCCGCGATGGCGGGACGGGGAGATTCGTTCATACGGGCAACGCCGTCGGAGACCAGAGCACGGTTTGCCCCCACCATCGGCATCAGGTCGGCGATAGTGCCCAACGTGGCCAGATCGGTGAGCTCGCGCCACAGGTGAGGCTGCCCGAAACGGCCGCCGAGTGCCTGCACGCACGAAAGCGACACGCCCACGCCGGCGAGGATGCCGCACGGGTTGTCGGACTCCAGCTTCGGATTGCACAGCGGCACCCCTTCGGGCACCAAATCCGCTGGCTCATGGTGGTCGGTGACCAGCACTTCCACGCCGCGCCGCTGGAGTATCTTCACCTCGTCGCGGCACGAAATGCCGCAGTCGACCGTGACCAGGACATCGGGCTTGGACGCCATGCATCTTTCGATGGCGGCCTCGGTGATTCCGTACCCTTCGTCGCTGCGGCGCGGCACGAAGGGGACCACGTCGGCGCCGAGCATGCGCAACCCGCGCGTGAGCACCGTGGTCGCCGAAATGCCGTCGAGGTCGAAGTCGCCGAACACCATGATCCGCTGCTGCTGGCGCACCGCGCGCTCGAGCGCGTCGATGACGTCCGACATGCCGGGAATCGTATAGGGATTGTGCCAGTCGCGGTCGAGCGAAGGGTTCAGAAATTCACGTGCCGCCTGCGGCGCTTCGATGCCACGCGCCGCCAAGGCACTGGCCATGAACTTGGGTAAACCCAGTTGTTGTTGCAGCGTGGCAACAGCAGCCGAAGAAACCGGCTTGATATAAAACCGTGCTGACATGAGACTTCTTACCTAACACACGCAATTGTTTTTCGCAGCTATTCTACCATGCGCATGCCAAGCCTTCGCCGTCTACCTAGCAAATGCACCCATTGACCACCCTGCCTCAGGCGACAAGGGACAAGGTCGCGCGAGATAGCGGTCAATCGCACAGTTGGCCGTGCGTCAAAAGGCGTATTCACACTATAATAGAGCCTATCGTCATCCAGGCAGTTGACATACAGCAAAGGGGCTACCATGGGTCATCACATAACGGCACGTAAGGGACATGTTCTGGCGGCAGCAATCGCGATCCTGCTGACGGCGGGAAGCTGCTGGCTACTGACGGGCGCCAGCGCGCATTCCGCCCATGCGCTCGAAGGCGTGAACGCGCAGGTTACAGCACCCGAAGACTCGTACCCGGCCAACACCTGGGTGCCCCTGACGGTCCAGGCCAATAACCTGAGCGCCGACTACGATATCAACGTGGTGGAGGCGGGCATCCGCAAACTCCCCGACGGCTTGGAGCTGCGCGGCGAGCTGAAGACCGAGTACGCAAACGGCGAGAAGACGATTGCGAAGGGTACCGCTACGTTTGCCGACGTGCACACCATGGAGGTGCGGCGCACGGTGAAGCAAACCACGCCGTCGTCGACCCCTTCGTCGAAACCGTCGCTGACGCCGTCGTCGACGCCGAAAGCCTCGTCCACCCCGACGGCAACGCGAACCGCCACGACGGCCGCGAGGACCACGGCGACCACCGCGAAGACCTCCGACGGGACCAACCCTGCACCCTTCGTGCTCGCGGGGCTGTCCGCGGCCGTTCTGGCGGCGTACGCAAGCAGGCGCATTCGCGCGGGCGCGCACGGCCAGGCGGGATGTGGGACTCATGCGCGCGAGGAACAATCCGGATGGCGCCGCTACGCTCCGCTTGTTGCGGCCGTGGCGCTTGCGGCTGCCGCGGTCGCAACGGCAATCCCCGGCGCGGTGGCCGACGCCGCCACGCAGACCGAAACGGCCGAGTGCAAGATGTCCGTGAAGATAGACGGCACCGCCTACGAACTCGACGGCTACGTGACCTACACCTACGAGGCGTCCGACCCCGAACCGACTCCCGAACCTACACCGGATCCGAAGCCCGAGCCTACGCCGGACCCGGAGCCTACGCCGGACCCGGAGCCGACTCCCGACCCGGAGCCGACTCCCGACCCGGAGCCGGAGCCCACTCCGGTCCCCGATCCTGATATCGCGACCACGGACATCAGCGTCTACAAGCAATGGAGCGACGCAAACGACCAGGATGGCATCCGTCCGAACAGCGTAACGTTCACCCTGTTCGCAGACGGAGAAAGCACAGGCAAGACGCTCGAATTGAACGAGGCCAACAGTTGGGCCGGCACGTTCGAAGACGTGCCCGTGGACAACGCTGGCGAAACGATCACCTACACCATCGAAGAAGACAAGGTCGACGGCTACACGGCCACGCCCGTTGCGAAAAGCTTCGTTTCCGGCACGGGAGAGTCGGGGGCTGCACGGGGCATCTTAAACACGCATGTACCCGAAACTGTGGACGTGTCCGGCACCAAAACCTGGAGCGACGCCGAAAACCAGGACGGCAAGCGCCCCGAGGCGGTGACCATCCGCCTGCACGCCGACGGCGAAGTGGTGGCCACCACCACCGCCAGCGCCGAGACCGGATGGACCTACACCTTCGCCGACGTGCCCAAGTACGACGCAGGCACCGAAATCGTCTACACCGTAACCGAAGATGTGGAGGAGAACTACACCAGCACTATCGCCGGCTTCGACATCGCCAACGCCTACACGCCCGGCAAGACCCAGGTAGAGGTGACCAAGCAGTGGGATGACGCCCACGACCAGGACGGCCTGCGCCCCGAACTCGTGGAGGTGCGCCTGCTGGCCAACGGCCAGGACGCGGGCGTCGAGCCGCTCGTACTCTCGGAGGCCAACAACTGGGCGGGTGCGTTCACCGGGCTCGACGAGTACGGGGACGGCGCTCGCATCGCCTACACAGTCGAGGAGGTGGCCGTGCCGCAGGGCTACGCAACCAGCGTGTCCGGCAACGCCACCGAGGGCTACGTGATCAAGAACACTCACGTACCCGCCACCACCAGCGTGTCCGGCACCAAGACCTGGAACGACGCCGAAAACCAGGACGGCAAGCGTCCGGCTAGCGTGACCGTCCGCCTGCACGCCGACGGCACCGAACTTGCCAGCGCTACGGCAAGCGCGGCCACCGATTGGAAATACGCCTTCGCCGACCTGCCCAAGTATGCAAATGGGCAAGAGATTGCCTACACCGTCACCGAAGACCGCGTGCACGACTACGAGCACACCATTGCCGGCTTCGACATCGAGAACCGCTACACGCCCGGCAAGACCCAGGTTGACGTAACCAAGGCCTGGGATGACAACAACAACCAGGATGGCGTGCGTCCCGACCAAGTTACGGTGCGCTTGCTCAAACTCGATTCTGCCACGGGCGAATACGTGGCGGCTGAAGGCGTGGCGCCGCTTGCCTTAACGGCCGAGGGCAACTGGACGGGCAGCTTCGACGAACTTGACGAGTACGAAAACGGCGTTGCCATCGAATACAAGGTTGCCGAAGATGCGGTGGAAGGCTACGAACGCAGCTCGGTAGCGGGTAGCGCAGATGCGGGCTTCACCATCACCAACATCCACACGCCCGAGACCACCAACATCGAGGTCGAGAAAGTCTGGTATGACGACGACATGTTCGATGCCGAGGGCAAGCCCATCGGCGAGTACAAGCGCCCAGATAGCGTGATCGTGAACCTACTCGACGAGGCCGGCAACGTGGTGGATGCCGCCACGCTTACCGAGGCCAGCGGCTGGAAGCACACGTGGACTATGCCCAAGTACGCGGGCGGCAAGGCAATCGACTATCAGGAATACACGGTCGCGGAGCCAAATGTACCCGCCGGCTTCGGCAGCGAAAGCGGCCACCCCGAGCTTGTGGACGAAACGGGCAATGCCTACCGGGCCGTCGTGCTGAATGCGCCCATCGTACGCGAGGAATACACCCCGGTTCAGGTGAAACTGATCAAGTACAGCGAAGCGAAGGCAGCTCCGGCTACGGATGGGGAAGATCCCCGCGACGTGCCGCTACCTGGTGTGGAATTCGCCGTGGCTGAGGCGGGCGCGGAATCCGAGGCGCCGCAGACGATCACGACCGATGCGGAAGGCAAGGCCACGTTTGAGGCTGCAGAGCCGG
>CAMORQ010000220.1 GCA_946623915.1 uncultured Coriobacteriaceae bacterium
TCGCGCACCGTGCGGCCCTTCGAAACGCGTGCGAAGAACTGCCCGCAGAATGTCGCCCAGGCGATCCACCAACCCCAGTAGAAGATAGTCCAGCTGCTCAACCATTCTGGGTCGCCCATCCAAAAGCTCTGCTGGACGAACGTGGCAACGTAGGTGCCGAACACATCAGTCATAGTCTGCATGATGTAGAGAAAACCGGCAAACACCAGGAAAAACACGAGGAACGCAATGGAAAGGTAGACCTTCGCGTTGACGACCTTGGCCATCATCTTTTCGAGTCCAGCCACCGTGGCGATGGTGAAAATTGCGGTGATGATTGCTATGATCACGCAGGTCTTGAACGGGTCGATCCCCATGCCGTATATGTAGTTCAATCCTCCGGATATCTGCAGTGCCGCCAGGCCGAGGCTTGTGGTAATGCCGAAGATGGTCGCGAACACAGCTATGACGTCGATCGCCTTGCCGATGGGCCCGTAAATCCGGTCGCCGATAAGGGGGTAGAACGCAGAGCTCATAAGAAACGGCATGTCTTTGCGGTAGACGAAGTATCCAAGTGCCATGCCGCACACAGCGAACAACGCCCAACAGTGAACGCCTTCGTGCATGAACGCTATGCGAACGGCGTTGCGCGCTATCTCCACATCTGTAGTGGCGCCCAGCGGATTGGATTGAATGTGGTACATGGGTTCAGCAACGCCCCAGAACACCAGTCCGATTCCGATGCCGCCGCCGAACAGAAGAGCGAACCATTGGAAATTGTTGTATTCGGGCACGTCGTTGTCTTTCCCCAAGCGGATTCTGCCATATCGCGAAAAGGCCATGAACACGGCGAACGCGACGAAGAACGCTACCATAATCAGGTAGAGCCATCCAACTTCATGGGTGAGAAAACTGTTCACGGCATACACGGCAGTGCTGGTTGCGTCGGGAAAGACCGCACCGGCGAAGCAAAACGCCACAACGATGATTACGGAAGCGATCAGTACCGTCCTGCTGTCTTTTTGTCCGTGTTGATGGGAAGGGGATGCGACTGCGCTTTTTGCTTCTTGTGCCATAGCCGTTCCTTTCTCCTGAAGAAAAAGAAGGCGCGAAAAGGTGCGGAAGCGAAGCTGCACTCGAGCCGGGGGGCCAGCATGAGGAGCCTGTGCTTGTAGACGCTGTTCTCTTCGCGCGCTTTCCTTCTGCCCAAATGCAACGTAATGGAGGCGGATGTACAGTTCAATGGTCAACTGCGATGTCTTCGTGGCTAAAGCAACGCTTTTGCCACTATGGTGTAAAAAGTGGCAAAGAGTCCAAAAGAGACCTAGGAATTACTTGCGCTCGGTCCGCCTGCGCTAGAGCTTCATGGCGTCGGCAGTATGCGATGCGCCGGTGTCTGTACGCTGGGCAAGCAGGTCGATCAGGTAGGCGGCGGTGGCGGCATGTCCGGCGCTTTGGGCGGCGTCGATGCACTTGCTGAGGGCAGAGGGTGCAAGATAGCCGTCAGTACGCGCCAAAACCTGCAGTTCTTCGGTACATCCGTTTTCGGCAAGCACGACCGACAGCTTCTGTTTCGAAGGGATTTCCGCAAGGCGGTCGGGGTAGCTTGCGGCAACGCGTGCTGCAAGCAGCAGCTCGGGCGGGAACTTGGATGTAAGCAGCTTCTTTGCCTCTTCGAAGGACAACAGGTGCGTCTGTACTGCGTAATCCGCTACCAGATACGTGTTGGAGTGATTGCGGAAAGCGGCAAGGGTCGTGTCGATGGGGCTTCCCAGTATGGTGACTGATTTCAGCGAAGGGCAATTTTGAAATGCACGCACGCCCAAATAGGAAAGTGTGTGGTTCACGGCGAAGTGCGTTAGCTGCGTGCAATCACGGAACGCGCTACGTTCGATGGATTGGATGTTCCCGTCGAGCACCAGCGAGCTTAGTGAAGGGCATTCGCGAAACGCGCTGTCGCCTAAGGCAGTCACGGACCGTGGAATGTCTACGGACTTCAGCGATCCGCAGCAGCGGAAAGCCCCGTCACCTATGGTGGTAAGCGTTTCGGGCAGTTCGACGCTGGTAAGCGATGCGCAATTCCAAAACGTTCCTAGGTTCAGTGTGGTCACGTTCCCGCTGTGCGTGATGCGTTCGAGCGAAGAGCAGCCTGCGAACGCGTAGTTGCCCACAAAGGTGACCGACGCCGGTATTTCGACGGAAACCAGATTCCTGTTTCCTTCGAACGCGCGAACGGCGATCAGGGTGATAGGATTGCCTTCTACGCAATCGGGTATGGAAAGATGGGCGGTGCTTCCCATGTAGCCTGTGATTGACCACCCGTCGTCGCGCGGTTCAAGCTGGAAGCCGTCGTGTTCTGTGGTCATGGCGCATCGGTTCCTTACATGCAAGGTTAACGTGAAGCCAGTCGTGGCTGCTGCCGGCCAGATTGCTTTCGGCTGGGATAGCCTAACACATGCGCTTGCGGCATCCCTTGGCTACTGGTCGTCCAGCTCTTCGATCTGCCGGATTAGGTCGGTGTTGCGCTCGGAAAGCAGAAGCGCCTTGTTGTGTTTCAGATACTCTTCGCTGCCCTGCGCGGTTACGGCGCGCACGGTGCCAGGGTCGGCGGAAAGCTTCGTTACCAGAATCAGGCTTTCCTGTGACAGCTCGCCAAACGCCTGGTCCAGGAAGTGGAAGGCGCAGTCGATTGAATCCATTGCGGATCGTGCATGTGTCGCGTAGCGGTCTATCTGGGCGTTGTACGACTCCTTGACCGCATCGTAGGTGATGGTGCCTTCTGCGTTCGCGCTTGTGGCTTCCTGTTCTATGCGCTCAAGGAGTACAAGGTGGTTATCCTGGACTTGGGCGGCCGGGCCCGAAGGAGCCGCACGTCCTTGCGACCGTCCTTTGGCCAAAGCCTGTTGCCGTATGCGCGCCACGCGCTGAGAGAACGCTTCATGGAAGCTTTTGCTATCGGCGGCGTGGGATTGCACGAGGTCTTCCCGCACAAGGTCCAATGCCGTTTTTTCAGCATCTACGCGGTGGACGCGCTCGAACACGGCATCCAAAAGAAGGCCCACAAGGGCGATTCGCTCGTCGAAGGGGGCGTCTGCTGCGCGGGCGGTCAGCGTTTCGTTGGTGTTTCCGTCGAGGATGTCGGCAACCCGGTAGTCGGATTCGTAGCGGCGGAATAGGTTGTAGTAGGCGAAGAACTCGCGTGCTGTCTGGTCGTCCTGGAGGTACTGGCCCACCAGCTCCGCATCGACCGGGATGTCTTCGGCCTCGTAGGTATGCAGCATCAAAGACAGGTCGTCCCACCCGCGCGCCGTCACTATCACGGGGCCCGCGACACCCGATCCCACATGGTAGAACGAAGACGGCTTGGTTTCCAAGAACGTGGTCACGGCAGGATGCACGCCGTGGCTGTGAGCGTAGGTTTGCCACACAGCCAGGTCTGGTTCAACGTCGATGCGCTTGACGCGGTCGAGCGTGGCAGGGTCGAACTCGCGTGCAGAGCGGTTGTATTCTGGGGGATTGCCCGCGCACACGATGACCCATCCATCGGGCAGTCTGTGCATGCCGAACGTCTTGAACTGGAGAAACTGCAGCATGGCGGGAGAGAGCGTTTCGCTCACGCAGTTCACCTCGTCGAGGAACAGGATGCCTTCGGCAACGCCGCTGGCCTTGCGCAAGCGATGGACGGCGGCAAGTATTTCCGACATGGTGTAGTCGGATACGCGGTATTCCGTCCCGTCGAATTCCTCCGTCGAAATGTAGGGGAGCCCCAACGCGCTTTGCCGCGTGTGGTGCGTCATGGAGTACGCAACGAAATTGATGCCGAGCTCGTCGGCTACCTGCGCAGCGATTGCGGTTTTGCCCAGCCCTGGGGGTCCGAAGATCACAATCGGGCGCTGCATGTGCTGCGGTATGCGTGCACGGCCCCGATCGTCGCAGGACAGGTAGGCGCGCACCGCATGCGCTATCTGGTCTTTTGCCTGTGCTATGTTCATAAGGATCCTGTTCCGCCGGGCGCTTCAAGCCCGGCTTCTTCGAGAATGCCGTCGTTCAGTGAGAATGGTATCGCCCACGGAGGGGCTGGGTGACCAGGCGGCATATCCGGATAGAAGGCGAATGCCGCTTTGTAGTGCGGCATGCGCTCGGGATAGACCCCCTTGCCGTCGGTGAAGTAGAGTAGCCCGTTCAGCGCATGGAGCTCGCCCTTGTTCACTAGGTCGTCGACGTAGGAGAACACGGGGCGGAAATCAGTTCCTCCGCCACCGTGCACGCGTATCGACTGCTCCCACTTCTCTAGATCGGCGCCAGTTGCGATCAGCGTGTCCGACC
>CAMORQ010000221.1 GCA_946623915.1 uncultured Coriobacteriaceae bacterium
AGTTTCTTTGGGCCAAGGGCGTCAGCAAGGACGTTATCGCATACCTCGCCGACTGCCTGAGCACGCGCACCCCCATAAGCGAGGCGACTCACAAGGCGATGCTTAGGCACTTCCGCGAGTACATTTGCGTGGGTGGCATGCCTGCCGTGGTCGAAACGTTCCTCGCGACAAGCGACATGAACGCAGTGCTCCAAGAGCAACGCGACCTCATCGACGAGTACAAAGATGACTTCGGCAAGCACCTAGACGAGAATGAGCGCGAGACGGTTGACCTAGAGCTGCTCGCTAGGATTAACCGGGTCTTCGACTCGGTTCCTGCACAGCTCGCCAAGGAAAACAAGAAGTTTCAGTACGCACTGCTACAGAAAAAGGGACGCTCCGAGACTTACCAGGCAGCTATCCAGTGGCTTGCTGATGCGGGGCTTGTAAGCCTGTGCCACAACCTGAGCGTGCCCCAGGCCCCGCTAGAGGGGAACAAAGTCGACAACGTATTCAAGCTGTATATGCAGGACACGGGGCTGTTCATCTCGATGCTCGAGCAGGGGGCGGCTGCTGAGATTCTGTCTGGCAACCTGGGCATGTACAAGGGGGCTGTCTATGAAAATATCGTTGCGGATGCGTTCTCGAAAATGAGTCGCGAGCTGTGCTACTTTCGCAAAGACAGTGGGCTGGAGATCGACTTCGTAACCAGAATAGACGGCGAGACCTGGCTCGTGGAGGTGAAAGCCACGACCGGCAACGCCAAATCGCTTAAGACGGTGATGGCGCACCCCGACATATATGGCCCCTGTCGCGCATGCAAGCTGGGTGCGTACAATATAGGGGAGACGAACGGCGTGCTGACGTTGCCGTACTACCTCGCATTCATGCTGCGCTAGCCTATTCGTCTGTGCGAGGCATGCTGCTATTCGCGGAAAGCTTGGTTATAATCCTCAACGTCTACAAGCTGGCAGGGGCGCTGGGCGTCGCCTAAAGAGCCCTTCCGCAGAGACGACCGAACATGACCGAACTCACACACCTGGACGCACTGGAGGCGGAGTCCATCTTCATCATGCGCGAGACCGTCGCCGAATGCGAACGGCCGGTGATGCTTTACTCCGTCGGCAAGGACTCCAGCGTCATGCTGCACCTAGCATGCAGGGCTTTCGCCCCAGAGAAGCCGCCTTTTCCCTTCATGCATGTAAACACCACCTGGAAGTTCCATGAGATGATAGAGTTTCGCGACCAGCGCATGGCCGAGCTGGGGCTCGACTTTATCGAGTACGTTAACCAGGAAGGCGTGGATGCGAACATCAACCCTTTCGACCACGGTGCCGCCTACACTGATGTCATGAAGACGCAAGCACTTAAGGACGCCCTGGACAAACACGGCTTCACGGCGGCTTTCGGCGGTGCACGGCGCGACGAGGAGAAGAGCCGCGCCAAGGAGCGCGTGTTCAGCTTCCGCAATTCGACCCATGCATGGGACCCCAAGAACCAGCGGCCCGAACTCTGGAACCTGTACAATGCGCGCACCAATCCCGGCGAGAGCGTGCGCGTGTTCCCACTCTCCAACTGGACCGAAACCGACGTTTGACTCTACATCCAGCGCGAGAACATCCCCATCGTGCCGCTGTACTTCGCCAAGGAGCGCCCCGTGGTAGAGCGCGACGGGCAGATTCTGCTCGTGGACGACGAGCGCTTCCGCTTCCTGCCAGGCGAGAGGCCGCGCATGGAGAAGGTGCGCTTCCGCACGCTGGGGTGCTACCCGCTAACCGGCGGCGTGCGATCCAATGCAGACACGCTCGACGCCATCGTCGAAGAGACTTTAGGTGCGGTGTCTTCCGAACGCACGAGCCGGATAATCGACTTCGACGGGGGCGCTGCCTCCATGGAGAAACGCAAGCGCGAGGGATATTTCTGATGGACGAGCTGCAAGCTGCGATGCAACAATTCTCTTCTGCGCCAGTCGAGACCGGCGGGCAGGACGCACCGGGCGGGAAAGACCCGCAAGATGCCAGGGGGCTTCTGCGCTTCGTCACCTGCGGCAGTGTGGATGACGGCAAGTCCACGCTCATCGGTCACATGCTCTACGATGCCAAACTCATTTTCGCCGATCAGGCGCAGGCTCTAGAGCTCGAGAGCGCTGCAGGGCTAGCTGGCGAGGGCGGGCTCGACTACTCGCTTTTGCTCGATGGCCTTGCAGCCGAGCGCGAGCAGGGCATTACCATCGACGTCGCCTATCGCTACTTCTCCACTGAACGACGTAGCTTCATCGTGGCGGACTGCCCGGGGCACGAAGAGTACACGCGCAATATGGCCGTGGGCGCCTCGAACTGCGACCTGGCCGTTATCCTCGTCGACGTGTCAAGGGGATTGCTGCCCCAAACCTACCGTCATGTACGCATCTGCGCGCTCGTGGGCATCAGGCACTTCGTTTTCGCTGTGAACAAAATGGACCTCGTAGGCTATGACGAGGAGGCATTTACCCAGGTTGAGCGCTACATCGCCGAGGTCATGCGCGAATATCAGGTTGCATCGTACACGTGCATCCCCGTCTCCGCAACTGAAGGCGACAACATCACGGTGGCATCGCAGCGCATGCCTTGGTACCAAGGACCGGCGTTACTTCCCTGCCTCGAGCAGGCAGATGTTGCGGTAGACCTCGGCGAGCAGGGCTTCACCCTGCCCGTGCAGCGCGTCTGCCGTCCAAATAGTACGTTTCGGGGCTTCGAAGGTACGGTAGCCACAGGGCGCATTGTGGTGGGCGAAGCGGTGCGTATCCTTCCCAGCGGAACAAGCTCGATAGTCGAACGTCTGCTGGTTGCGGGCGCCGATGCTTCGGAAGCCCATGCGGGCCAGGCGATCACCGTGGTGCTTGCCGACGAGGTTGACGTGTCGCGCGGGTGCGTGATCGAGCGCGAAAGCGCGGCCGAGGCAAGCTCGTTTTTCAGTGCCACGCTTCTTTGGATGGGAGACGCGGCGCTTACCGCAGGAAAGAACTACCTGTTCAAACTGGGTACCCAGACCGTGCCAGGCATGGTTTACGAGATATCTTACCGGGTGGATGCGACGACGGGCGAACATGCGCTTGCCAAGCGCATCGAGAAGAATGAAATATGCGCGTGCAAGATTTCGCTCGGGCAGAAAGTGGTCTATCAGGATTTTGCTGCTAACCGTACGCTGGGATCGATGATCCTCGTTGACCGGATAACCAACGAGACGGCGGCGGCTGGCGTCATCGAACACAAACTGAACCGCTCCGACAACCTTACGTATCACGCCATGGACATCACGCGCGAACTGCGTGAGCAAGCGCTCGGTCAGCGGGCGTGCACGCTTTGGTTCACGGGCCTTTCCGGTTCAGACAAGTCGACGCTTGCCAACGAAGTGGAAAAGCACCTGCACGCCTTGGGATGCCACACCATGTTGCTCGACGGAGACAATGTACGCCTGGGACTTAATCGAAATTTGGGCTTCACCGAACCTGACCGCATCGAAAACATCCGACGAGTCTCCGAAGTTGCCAAGCTCATGAACGACGCCGGGCTTATCGTTCTCGCTTCGTTCATATCGCCTTTCGTGCGCGACCGACGGGCCGCAGCCGAAGTCATTGGAGCCAATTCGTTTGTAGAGGTGTACGTGTCCACCCCTCTCGAGGCGTGCGAGCAGCGCGACGTGAAGGGCCTCTACGCCAAAGCACGCGCCGGCGAGATTGCCAACTTCACCGGAGTGACAAGCCCATACGAGGTGCCCGAGCACCCCGCCATCACCGTGGACACCAGTTCCGAAACCCTGGAGTCTGCCGTCGAACGCATCGTCACGCTCGTGGTCGGCAACTGAGACGGCAGCAGGCGCCGACTCGCCGAATAACGCAGCTTCTATCCACCCTGCCAAACAACTTTGAACGCCTTTGCTCGCAAATAATCATGGGCGTCAACCACGCCCGAAGTGCCAGACTTTCACTTCGATCAACTATGCGTTTGAACAGGTGTTTCTAAAACTGGAAGGTTTTGGAAGGTCCGCGCCGGCCAAGATCTGCGTTCTCTGGGATATCGTGGTTGGTAGCATATTGGACCCATGCCTTTGTGCCTCTGTTGGAATGATGCATGATATTTGAAAAGGAGCAGCACAATGCACGCACTACGTTTCGGCCTCACCCGCAAGATAATCTGTCTGACAGTGACAGTCGTGCTAGCCGCGTCGTTCAACGGCCCACTGTTCGCGTGGGCGACTGCAGCCGATGACGGCAGCCAGGACGCACAGGATACCCAGAGCGCACCAGTCGTCCAGCAGCTGACACTAGGCGACCAAAAC
>CAMORQ010000222.1 GCA_946623915.1 uncultured Coriobacteriaceae bacterium
CATTTCCCAGGCGCTCATCGTCGCCCAAGCCATAGGCAAACGCCTTGTACACCTTGCCGGAGAAATTCATGGAGGTGCCATGCGTCAGGTGTCCGCCTGTATCCAGGCTCATCCCCAACAAGGTCTCGCCCGGTTTCAGCAAAGCGGCGTAAGCGGCCTGGTTGGCCTGGGCGCCCGAGTGAGGCTGCACGTTGGCGAACGAAGCTCCAAAAAGCTGCTTGGCACGCTCGATTGCTAAGGTCTCGACCTTGTCGACATCTTCGCATCCGCCGTAGTAGCGCCTTCCAGGATACCCTTCGGCGTATTTGTTGGTCAGCGGCGTGCCCACGGCCTCCATAACGGCGGGACTGGCGAAGTTTTCCGAAGCGATAAGTTCGATGGTGCCCCGCTGGCGAGCGAGCTCTGCCGCTACGATATCGGCCACTTCGGGGTCAGTTTTAGCAAGGTAGTCTAGCGTCATGACACTTCCTTCTTAAGGTACGGCTTGGGCGCGGCAACCCGCTTGCGTTAAGCGTGGCAGCCTGTCTGCACTCACATTTCGGACGCCCATGGTAGCACACTATAGGCGCCTGCCTCTTGCGATGTCGGCAGCGTTCGCTCCAGCGGCTGTGCCCGAATCGGATAGCGCGCATGAAGCACCTGTCTGTTTCTGCCTTGGGCAATGCACCTTGCGTCCTTTGGAGCAAAGGCGCACGGGCGTCGAAGAGGTTCGTGTGCTCTTTTTGATGGGATCCCGCCTTTGCCGGGTCGGTTAGTCGAGCTCCATTATCTTGGCCACGCGCGTTGCGTGTCTGCCGCCGGCAAAGTCTGTGGACAGGAACTCGTCGAGAATGGTCTTGTTGACGTCCAGGCCCACGAAGCGCCCTGAAAGCGTAACCACGTTGGCGTTGTTGTGCTCGCGTGCGAGATGGGCGAAATCGACGCGTGTGACGTTGGCTGCCCGGACGCCGGCAACTTTGTCGGCGGCAAGCGCCATACCGATTCCCGTGCCGCACACGAGAACGCCGAACTCAGCTTCCCCGCTCGCGACCGCACGCGCAACGGGAACGGCGTAATCGGGATAGTCGACGCTTTCCTCGCTCGCACAACCGAAGTCGCGCACGTCATGCCCGCACTCGGCAAGGTAGGCGCGAAGCTGCTCTTTCTGCTCGAATCCGCCGTGGTCGCTTCCGATGGCGATGATCATGTTGACACCTGCTTTCTCTCTTCCGTGCATTGCCCGTCCACAAGGTGGCAACGACCGCCACCTGTGCTCGCGGGCTCCATCTCCGCCGCAAACGCGAAGCGCGCTAGCCTTTCGTCTTCACGCGATCGACCGCCTGCGCCCAACCGGCGAGCAGGGCTTCGCGCTCGTTGGCGCTCATACCCGGATCGAAGCGGCGATCTATGTCGTGAAGTGCGCGAATCGCGCCCATGCCGTCCCAGAACCCGCAAGCCAAGCCCGCAAGATACGACGCCCCCATAGCAGTCGCCTCGGTGTTGGAGGGCCGCTCGATCGAAGCATCGAGCACATCGGCCTGGAACTGCATGAGGAAGTTGTTGGCGCATGCGCCGCCATCGACCGCAAGCACTTCCAGAGGCGACCCCGCATCGTCTTCCATGGCCTTCACCAAATCGGCCGCCTGGTACGCAAGCGCCTCCAGGCACGCCCTTACGATATGCGCCCTACCCGCCCCGCGTGTAAGACCCACGATCGCTCCACGCGCATCAGCATCCCAATACGGCGCCCCAAGGCCGGTAAAGGCGGGCACGACGTAGACGCCCGCGCAATCCTGCACGCTCTGCGCGATCTGCTCGGTTTCGGCAGCGGTTTGCACAAGGCCCATTTCGTCGCGCAGCCATTGAATGAGCGCGCCAGCCATGAACACACTGCCTTCGAGCGCATACTCCAGCCGGACGGGAGCCTGTCCGCTACCAGTGGCGCCTGCGGACCCGCCCTGAACGGGAGCGCTCGCCGCAATGGTGGTGACCAGGCCGTTTCTGCTCCGAATCGCTTCGCCGCCTGTGTGCATCAGCAGGAAGCAACCTGTACCGTAGGTGTTCTTGGCCTGTCCGGGCTGTGTGCAGCAATGCCCGAACAACGCCGCCTGCTGGTCGCCGGCGACCCCGCAGATGGGAATGCCCGACGGCATGTCAGCAAACGCCGGAGCCTTCGTCGGAGATGACGCCAGCAGCCCGGTTTCGTCGTGCTCGGCCGCTGGAATGCGCTCGGCCGTCACGCCGAAAGAACCGGCAGACGGCCTCACTTCGGGGAGCAGCGACATCGGAACGCCGAACAGGTCGCAAAGCCATTCGTCCCACCGTCCTGCGTGAATGTCAAAAAGCATCGTGCGGCTGGCGTTGGTGTAGTCGGTGGCATGGACAGCGCCTCCGGTAAGGTTGTAGATAAGCCACGAATCCACCGTCCCGAAGCGGGCAAAACCCGCATCGGCTGCCTCGCGAGCGCCTTCGACGTTGCCAAGGATCCACGCGATCTTGCTCGCGGAGAAATAGGCGTCGGGGATAAGACCCGTGGTCGCCGTGACGCGCTCGCGGACCTGCGGGTCGGCGCAAATCTGCTCGACCAATTCGGCTGTGCGCCGGCACTGCCACACAATCGCGCCGCCGAAGGGCAGACCCGTGCGCGCATCCCACACGATGGTGGTTTCGCGCTGGTTGGTGATGCCGATCGCCGCTATGTCTTTGGCGCCTATCCCCTGCTCGGCAAGAAGTTCGCGCAGGACGCCCAGCTGGCTCCCCAAGATGTCGAACGGGTCGTGCTCCACCCACCCAGGCTGGGGGTATATCTGTTGGAAGGGCTGCTGCGCCATCCCCGCAACGTGGGCATGTTCGTCCACCAGAATCGCGCGGCTCGAAGTAGTGCCTTGGTCCAGGGCGATAACGTATTTCGGCTTAGCCATCGGTCCGCCCTCCTTCGCCAAGGCACTCGTGCTCTATCCATGCCAGCACGTCGCGGTAGACCCGACCATGTTCCGGCTCGTTGAGGATTTCATGGCGCATGCCTTCGTAGAGCTTCAGCTGCACGCGCGCTTTCGACCCGCGCGCGTAGTTTTCGTACGCGGCCTTCACACCCTTGCCGCAATCACCCACCGGATCGAGGGCGCCGGCGATAAAGAGCATCGGCAATCCGTCGGGCACGGCGGCGGCGCTCTGGATCCTGCACGCTTCGCGCGTCAAATCCATGAGGGTTGCGTAACCCCCGACGCTGAACTGGACGCCGCACAACGGATCGGCGACGTATTCGTCCACCTTGGCGGGGTCGGTGTTCAGCCAATCGAGCGGCGTGCGCGCACCGTCGATCTTTTTGGCGTACGCGCCGTCGGCGAGGCTGTTGATGAAGGGACTGTGGGCCTCGATACCCTTGCGGGATGCGATGAAGCGCGCAAGGAAACCGCCGAAACTCGTGGCGATTCCGGGTACCTGGCCGGTACCGCACACCACCGCGCCGGCAAGCCCGCTGCCGTGTCGGGCCAGGTAGCAGCGCAGGGCGAAGCTGCCCATGGAATGGCCGAAGAACACGTACGGGATGCCCGCAGGAAATTGCACCGTGAACTGCGTGCGCAGCGCATGCATGTCCGCCAGCATGATTTCCGCGCCCCCGACGGGAAGGATGGACAGGCGCTCGGGCGCGGTCACACTTTGCCCATGTCCGATGTGATCGTTGCCGCACACCGCAAACCCTTCGCTTGCCAAAAACCGCGCGAAGTCGTCGTAGCGACCGATGTATTCCTCCATGCCATGCGCGATCTGGACAAGAGCGCGCGGCGCCGTGCTACGGCCATTGGGGGGAAGCCAGAAACGGCAGTGAATGGGCGTGGCACCATCGGCAGACGTGAACGTGAAATCTCCGCTGGCGATATCGGCACCCTGGACGACGCCCTGGATAGGATCGACCATGCGCGACTCCTTTCTTTTGCATGACTTCAGTATAGCGGGTACGCAAGCGACAGAGCACCGCGCGCATGCACGCGGCACCACCTGGACGCCGACGCTGTTAAAACACCACACCGCCTTGACGGAGGACAACCGGCGCCGGACCGGTGCAATCCACAACGGTGGAAGCGAGCCCGCTGGCAGAAGAAGGGTCCGCAAACCCGGTCAGCACGCAATCCACCGCTTGCAGAAAACCCGGGTCCAGGTCTTCCGCACGCGCCGGCGCCGGCGACCCGGCGATGTTCGCGGACGAAGTGGCGATGGCGCCGACGGTGCATGCCAGTTCAAGCGCGGCAGGATGCGCCGGCATACGCAGGCCAACCGTCCCTTGAGACGACTTGAACGCCTGCGGGACCTCGGG
>CAMORQ010000223.1 GCA_946623915.1 uncultured Coriobacteriaceae bacterium
CGTGCCGCAGGCGGTTTCCGAGACGTGCGCTTCGGTCCTCGAGCATGCTCGCACTCGCGGTGTCACCATTTCGACGGCGGAAAGCTGCACTGGCGGTCTTATCGCTGCGGCGCTCACTTCTATCGCCGGATCGTCCGATTGCTTTGCCGGCGGCGTGGTCAGCTATTCCAACGACGTGAAAGCGCATGTGCTCGGTGTCGAAGAATCCACGCTGGCGCAGTTTGGCGCCGTCAGCGAAGAAACCGCCTGTGAAATGGCCCGTGGAGCCATTCTGAGAACGGGCGCTGATGTTGCGGTGTCGGTAACGGGCATTGCCGGACCAGGCGGGGCCGTTGCCGGCAAACCGGTAGGAACGGTCTGGATCGGCGTAGCAGATGCGCGTGGGCAAAGTGCGCATCATTTCCTTTTCGAAGGGACGCGCGACGAAGTGCGACTGCAGACTGTGGAGAATGCGTTGAGGCTCATCGACGAATGCATTCTCTCCCAAGAGTGATTTTGACCTGGGGTTGGGCTTTTCTGGTGGCTCCCAGGGTACATTTCGTTGATGTTTCTGGGGCGTTTCCGGTGGTTTTCCGGGGACGCCGAGCGGTGTTTTCCGGGGATTTGCGTCGCTAACATTCGCTCTAGCGGAATTCATCTTGACGAACAAACAAATGTTCGTATAATGAATTCTGTCACATATCCTCAACGAACCATAGGAGACAAACATGCCGAAAACACCGCCAACCCAGGATAAGGACAAGATGCTCAAACTCACCACCGACGAAATCGAAAAGAAGTTCGGTCAAGGTGCCATCATGAAATACGGTGACTCCGATCACAAATTGCAGATCGAAGTCATTCCCACAGGGGTTCTACCGCTCGACGCCGCGCTGGGCATCGGCGGCGTTCCCCGCGGACGCATCGTGGAGATATACGGTCCCGAATCGGGAGGCAAGACCACCCTTGCGCTTCATGTGCTCGCAGAAGCTCAGGCACTTGGCGGTGTCGTCGCATTCATCGACGCCGAACATGCGCTCGACCCGGTCTACGCTGCGCGACTTGGCGTGGACATCGACGATGTGCTCATCAGTCAGCCCGATACGGGAGAGCAGGCACTCGAAATCTGTGACATGCTCGTTCGCAGCGGTGCCATAGACTGCGTGGTCATCGACTCGGTTGCGGCGTTGGTCCCACGTGCCGAAATCGAAGGAGAAATAGGGGATACGAGCGTGGGCCTTCAGGCACGTCTGATGAGCCAGGCTTTGCGCAAGCTTGCAGGATCTCTTTCCAAATCGAACACTACGTGCATCTTCATCAATCAGCTGCGCGAGAAAATCGGTGTCATGTTCGGCAATCCGGAAACCACGACAGGTGGTCGTGCGCTGAAGTTCTTCAGCAGTGTGCGCATAGAGGTTCGCCGGTGCGACTACGTCAAGATCAACGGTGAAACCGTCGGTAACCGCGTGCGCGCGAAGGTGGTTAAGAACAAGGTTGCGCCGCCATTCCGCCAAGCGGAATTCGACCTCATTTACGGAGAGGGCGTATCCAGGGAGGGCTGCATACTGGACATGGCGGTTGAATGCGGCCTCGTTAAGAAGAGCGGCGCATGGTACACCTACGGAGAAACCCAACTTGGCCAGGGCAGGGAAGCGGCCAAAAAGCTCTTGGAGGAAACGCCTGCGTTGCGTGCAGAGCTAGAGCATCTGGTGCGGCGGGAATATGAGATGGCGATTGTCGACGAGAAGACCGATGCCGAAAAGGAACCTACGCCTGCACCTAAACCGGATAAGTAGTTCGGTATGCCCATGATTTTCGGATCGCGGTCCGAAGACGATCCTTGCCAGGACCGCGATCTACCCACAAAACGCAAGACACCTCAGAAGGGCGCCCTCCCGTCGCGCATGGACGCCCTCGAGCGCATTATTGCGCTCAGTGCGGTCCGGGACCGTTCTAGCCGCGAGCTCCGTGAGCGGTTGGGTCGCGACGGTTACGACCCTAAAGATGTGGAGGTTGCGATCGAACGGTCTATGGAATGCGGGATCGTGGACGACATGCGTTTCGCGGATTCTTTTGTCAGGGGCAAGGTTGCCGCGGGTAAGGGCTCTTGCGCCATCGAACGCGAACTTGCCAAACACGGCATCGACCTTGCATCGTTGCCAGGTTGGCCTCACGACTATGCGATGGATGAAGACGAGCAAATGGAACGTGCTGTCGACTACCTGAATTCGCATCCGCCGAAAGCGAAAGACGCATGGGCTTCGGCATACCGAAAGCTCGTGGGACGCGGCTACAGTGCCTCAGTCGCAAGCAGAGCTGCACGTAGATGGTCGGAGTCGGATGCTTGCATATAGGCACGAATCTTGTTCACGGATGGCCCGGTGGAGGCATGCAGCTGGTTGCCTGCAGCGCAGAAGATATGTTTCTACTGCGCTTTCAGGTGATGCGGATGGATTTGAGAGTATTATGGAAACGTATGAGAATACCTGCCTGAAAAGGTTGTTTTACATATAACAATTTCATATTGCATGTTAAAGCACTGTTTTCTGCGCGATTTCTCATGCCAGCCGTTTTGCGGCCGGCTTTTTTATTTGAACGTACATAAAACGAAGAAAGGAGTGAACGCATGGATATCCTCATGATAGTCATTGGTCTTGTCGTTGGACTCGCGGTCGGGTTCGGCGTTGCTAAAGCTTTGGCATCCTCGTCCCAGAAACGCGACGAAAGGGAAGCTCAGTCCATAATCGATTCCGCTCGTCAGCAGGCCGAAACCTTGAAGAAGGAGGCCGAAATCGAGGCGAAGGATGAAGCGTTCAAGATTCGCCAATCGGCCGAGTCCGAAAAGGCCGATCGGTTGAAGGAGGTTCGCTCGGCCGAGGATAGGCTCAACCAGCGCGAGAAGTCTCTCGACCACAGGAGCGATTCCCTCGATTCCCGCGAGCATCAGATCTCGAGCCTGCAGGGACAGGTTGAAAAGCGAGACCGCGACCTTAAGGAGAGCGAACGCGCGCTGAAGGAGCGCCATGAAGCGCTTGACAAGGAATACGAGGAAATCAACCTGAGGCTTGAAAAAGTTGCCGGGCTTACCGCCGACGAGGCGAAAGAAGAGCTTTTGGCCAATCTGAAGGACCAGGTTGCCGTGGAGTCGGCAACCATCATCCGCGAATCCGAAGCGCGTGCGAAAGCAGAAGCAGACAAGAAGTCTCGCGAAATTCTATCGCTCGCGATTCAGCGCGTGGCAGCCGACCATTCCGCAGAAGTGACGGTCTCCACCATCCACATCCCTTCCGATGACCTGAAGGGCCGCATCATTGGGCGCGAAGGCCGCAACATTCGCAGTTTCGAGCAGTTGACGGGGACCAATCTGATCATCGACGACACCCCCGAATGCGTGACAATCAGCTGCTTCGACCCGGTGCGTCGCGAAATCGGTCGCGTGACCATGGAAAACCTCGTCGCCGACGGCCGCATTCATCCTGCACGCATAGAGGAAATGTTCAAGAAGGCCGATAAGCTCGTTACGCAGAAAGTGAAGGAAGCGGGCGAAAAGGCCACATTCGAGGCGGGTGTTCACGACCTGCATCCGGATTTGGAAAACACGCTGGGGCGGTTGCTGTACCGCACCAGCTACGGTCAAAACGTCCTCAACCACTCCATGGAAGTTTCCTACCTAGCCGGCGTCATGGCATCCGAGCTCGGGCTCGACCCAGTGCCGGCCAAGCGGGCGGGTCTTCTTCACGACATCGGTAAGGCGGTTGACCACGAAGTGGACGGAAGCCATGCTGTTATCGGCGCCGACCTTGCGCGCCGTTTAGGCGAACGGCCCGAAATCGTGCACGCCATCGAGGCGCATCACAACGACGTTGAACCCGACAGCGTCCTCGACGTTTTGGTGCAGGCGGCGGATGCCGTTTCGGCAGCTCGCCCCGGTGCCAGGAAGGAAACCCTTGACGCGTATGTCAAACGTCTCGAGAAATTGGAGGAAATAGCCAATTCCTACAAGGGCGTCGAGCGTACCTATGCCATTCAGGCTGGGCGCGAAGTCCGCGTCATGGTGAAGCCCGAGGAGGTCGACGAGGCGTCCACCGTGGTGCTTGCGCACGACATCGCCGCTCAAATCGAAAACGAGCTTACGTATCCTGGACAAGTCAAAGTTGTCGTCATTAGGGAAAGCCGCGCCGAAGGCATAGCCAAAGAGTGCCACCGTGTCAAATTGCAATCTGACAGAT